>JAKEGQ010000160.1 GCA_022615475.1 Candidatus Methylomirabilota bacterium
GAGATGTCCTTCACCGCTTTCCAGACCGCCTCGGTCGGGCCCGTATCTCCGAGATGAAGCAGGGCCCCGAAATCGCCCTCGATGAAATAGCCAACGCTGATCACCGAATGGGACAGGCGAATCGGGGTGACCCGGAAATGGCAGAGGGGGGTCGGTCTTCCCTCGGGGAGAGGGCGAAAGTCGAGAACGGGCATGCGTGAACTCGGGATCTCCGTGAAGTTGGGCCACAAGACATTATTCAGTAGGGAGCCCTTCAGGGCCTCGAGCACCGGCTCGATGCTGTGGACGCTAATGGGCCGGTCTCGCCGACCAAAGATGTTATCCGCCAGGTGGGCCAGCCCGCGGACGTGGTCCAGATGCGTGTGCGTCAGAAGGACCGCCTCGATCTGCGCCTGCTCGGGGATCTCGAGGATACCGGTGACGGACCCCGCGTCGATCAGCAGGGTCTCATCCAGGAGGAAGCTGGAGAGGTGGTACCGTGGCGCTTCACCGCCAAAGCATCCGAGCACCCGGTACCTCATGCCCGACCCCCCCTGGACGCCGGCGATTGAGACACCACACCCCTTCTCTGCCCGAGCCTCTTTTCCAGATGCTCCAACGCCTGTGAGCTGATGCGTCCACCCCGAAAGGCCCGCAGGAACGCCTCCGCCACCTTGGGGTCGAATTGCGACCCCGCACACCGTTCGATCTCAGTAGCCGCCACTTCGTCGCTCAACCGAGGACGGTAGGGGCGGTCGGTAGTCATGGCGTCAAAGGCGTCGGCGACGGCGATCACGCGCGACGCCAGCGGAATCTCGTCCCCCTTCAACCCCCCCGGATACCCCTGACCATCGCAGCGCTCCTGGTGGTGCCGAACCACCGGGATCACCGCCTCAAGCTGTTTGATCGGCGCGAGGATTTCCGCCCCGAGCTCCGGATGGAGACGGATATGCGCCAACTCTTCGGGGGTCAGGGGGCCGTGCTTGAGGAGGACCCCATCCCGGATCCCGATCTTTCCCACATCGTGCAATATCGCGGCCAGCTCGAGCGTCTCCTTCTCCTCAGGCCTCAGGCCCAGCTCCTCCCCGATGGCCAGCGAGATGTCCACGACGCGCCGCACGTGGCCGCCCGTGTACGGGTCTCGCTTCTCGATCGCCTCGGCCAATGTCGCCGCCGTACTGAGGAAGGTCTCCTTCACTTCCTCATAGAGTCGGGCGTTCTCAATCGCGATCCCCACCTGACGGGCCAACGATTCGAACAGGCGCTGATCCTCCCCATCGAAGGGACGATCGTTCCGTCGGTTGATGGCCTGGAGCACCCCGATGGTCTGGTCCCGGCTCTTCACGGCAACACAGATCATGTTTCGGGTGACGAAATGGGTGCGGACGTCGACCCGCCGTGAAAAGCGAGGATCGCGCCGCACATCGCTCACGACCGTGGATTTCCCGGTCCTGGCCACCCATCCCGCGACGCCTTCCCCGACCTTGAGCCGGACCTCTTTTACCTCTCTCCCGCGCTCCCCCAATGCCACCTCAAAGACCAGCTCGTCGCACTCCTCGTTCAGCAGGAGGAGAGACCCGACTTCACACTCCATGAGGTGCGTAGCGGCCTCCACCGCCCGCCTGAGCACCTCCGAGATCTGCAGGGTCGAGTTGAGAATGGCGCTCAACTCCATCAAGGTCGAGCACTGCCCCACTCGTTTTGCCGCCTCGGCGTAGAGGCGAGCGTTCTCCACCGCCATCCCCAGTTGATGGCCGATGGTCGCGACCAGGTCGGCATCGTCCCGATGAAACGAAGGAGAGGTCGGAAGGCGAAGGAGCTCGAGCACTCCGGCGAGGTGGCCGGAGACCCGCAAGGGGACCGTAAGCAGCGAGGCCCGTCCCCCTTTGAATGGGGGAAGGGCCCAGCCGGGTGGCGCCGCCCCGACCGTCCGAAGACGCGCGCCATCGCCCCCCGTGAAGATCTCCCGGCGATGCGCCCCCTTGAGCGAGGCAGCTCCCAGCGAGATCGGAGATCCGTTCCTTCCGCACCGCATTCCGAAAAGCACCCGCTTCCTGTGGGGATCGATCTGCACGAGGACGCCGTAATCAGCGGTCAGGCCCTGCAGGACGATCTTCAGGAGTGCCTGGAAGAGCGGTTCGAGCTGCAAGGTGGCTCTCGAAGCCCGCCGGATGGCCTGAAGAAGCCTGACCCGACGGTCCTGCGTCTCGAGCTCCTTTTCCAGTCCGGCGATCCGCGCCTGCTGACGGCCGAGCTGGCGTTCGTAAGAGGTGAGGAGCCGTCGCACCCCGTCTGGGGACTTTTGCCCGGTTCGGCGTGCCTGTTGATGTCTGCCCAACGCTCCTCCTACCCTGTCGCCTGCTTCAAGGCCCGGACAAATGCGGCCACGTCCTCGACGAGCCCCGGACCGCGGCCTCGCTGCTCGATGCGGTCGACGATGGCGGATCCCACGATCACCCCGTCGGCAAGGGCCGCCACCTGTGACACCTGGGCGGCGGTACTGATGCCGAACCCGACCGCAATGGGCTTGTCGGTCAGCCGGCGCAGGCGGGCCAGAGAGGCCTCGAGACCGAACTGCACGCTCTCTCTGGCGCCCGTCACCCCTTTGAGGGCGACATAGTAAATGTATCCCTGAGACACCTCCGCGATGCGGCGCAGCCGGCCCTCGGTGCTCGTGGGGGCGGCCAGAAAGATCGTATGGACCTGAGCAGCGGTGCAATGCCCCTGCAACTGTTGTGCCTCTTCGGGAGGCAGGTCCGGGACGATGATCCCGTCCACCCCGGCATTGCCGGCGCGCGTGGCAAATTCGTGAGCCCCCATGCGGAGGATCGGGTTGATGTAGCTCATGAGGACGATAGGAATCGGCGACCGGGCACGGATCTGCTCCACCAATCCGATGACCCCCTTGAGCGTGACCCCATTCTCGAGGGCCCGTTGGCTCGCTCGCTGGATCGTGGTCCCATCGGCCAGCGGATCGGAAAAGGGGACGCCGAGCTCGAGGAGGTCTGCCCCCGCCTCCCCAAAGGCCCATGCCAGTTCCCGGGTCGTGGGCAAGTCCGGGTCCCCGGCGGTGATGAAGGGGATCAAGGCCTTCCCCCGGACGGCTCGCAGGTCCCGAAAGCACCGGTCGATGCGATTCATGAGATGTCCGATGTCCGGAATCACGTCACCCCCGTGCCGAAGCCCGGATGCCTTCTTGCTGCGCTGCCTCGCTCAGGATCTGAGAAACGAGGTCGACATCCTTGTCACCCCGGCCAGAAAGATTGATCAAAAGGATGCCGTCCCGTGCGATCTCGGACGCCACCCGGCTCGCATAGGCAATGGCATGCGCGCACTCGAGCGCCGGGATGATCCCCTCGAGGGCGGCGAGGAGCCGGAAGCCCTGCAAGGCCTCTTCATCGGTTACCCAGACGTATGCCGCACGGCCGATCTCCATGAGGTACGTGTGCTCGGGACCGACGCCGGGATAGTCGAGCCCTGCCGACACTGAGTGGGTGGTTTGAATCTGGCCATCGCCGTCTTGCAGGACGTAGCTCAGCGTCCCGTGAAGCACCCCCGGCTCGCCGGCCGCAAAGCGAGCCGCGTGCTTGCCCGATTCGATCCCGAGCCCCCCGGCTTCGACGCCGATCATCCGGACGCCGGCATCCTCGATGAAGGGGTGAAAGAGGCCAATGGCGTTCGACCCTCCCCCCACACACGCGAGCAGGACATCAGGCAGCCGCCCTTCCGCCTCGAGGATCTGGGCCCGCGCCTCCCGGCCGATGACCGATTGAAAATTGCGGACCATCAGGGGAAAGGGGTGGGCTCCCAGGGCCGAGCCGAGGACGTAATGTGTGCGATCCACATTCGTGACCCAATCCCGCATCGCCTCGTTGATCGCATCCTTTAATGTGCGGCTGCCGGCCTCCACCGGCGTGACCTCCGCCCCCAAGAGCCTCATCCGGAACACGTTCAGGGCCTGACGCCGCATGTCTTCCGTTCCCATGTAGACGCGGCACTCCAGGCCAAACAGGGCGGCTGCGGTCGCCGTCGCCACGCCGTGCTGGCCTGCCCCGGTCTCTGCGATGACCCTGGTCTTTCCCATCCGCCGGGCCAGGAGCACCTGTCCCAGGGTGTTGTTGATCTTGTGCGCCCCCGTATGGCACAGATCTTCCCGCTTGAGATAGACCTTTGGTCCTCCGAATTTCTCGGTGAGACGCCGGGCAAAGTAGAGGGGGGTCGGCCTGCCGGCGTATCGCTCGAGATAATAGGTCAATTCCGCTTGAAAGGCGGGGTCCTGCTCTGCCTCGCGGTACGCGCGCTCGAGGTCCTCCAGCGGCGCCATCAAGGTCTCGGGAACGTAGCGTCCTCCGTACCGGCCGAAGTGTCCTTCACGATCCGGCAGGGGCCAACTCATACTGCCCCCCTCGCGCGTGCGATAAAATCCCGGAGCTTCTGGGGATCCTTGCGGCCCGGCTTGGATTCAACCCCGCTCGACACATCGACTGCGTACGGATGCACCTCGCGGATCACCTGGAGGACGTTCTCCGGGGTAAGCCCCCCCGCGATGATCACACGCCCGAAGGCCTTGGCAGAGGAGGCGACCTCGAGAGGGAAGGTCTTTCCGGTGCCCCCCAGCTTCCCCTCGACGAAGGTGTCGAGGAGAAAGGCATGGACGCGATAGGCCTCGAAAGGGGGCGGCGGTCCCCCGGGTCTCACCCGAAAGGTCTTGATGACCGAGACAGTGAGCTGGCGGCAGTACTCCGGAGCCTCGGATCCGTGCAGCTGAACCGTTCGAAAACCGCAACGGTCTATCACCCGCTCGATCTCTGCGACCGGATGATCGGCGAAGACCCCTACTGGACTGACGAAAGGCGGAAGATCGTCGACGATTGCGCGCGCTGCATCGGGATCGATCCATCGGGGGGTCCCAGCCACGAAGATGAAGCCGAGGGCATCGGCCCCCGCCTCGACGGCTATCTCGGCGTCCTTGGCGTTGGTGATCCCGCAGATCTTGACCCTAACCGGCATGCCCCCTCCCCAAGAGGTCCCGAACCTTCTCCTCGACGTTTTGGGCGCGCAGCAGCCCTTCTCCGACCAGGATGGCATCCACCCCGGCCGCCTCGAGGCGCGCCACCTCCGCACGATGGCTGATGCCGCTCTCGCTCACCACCACGACCTCTCGCGGGATCTCGGCGAGCAGGGCAAACGTCGTCTCGAGGGAGACCTGGAAGGACTTCAGGTCCCGATTGTTTATCCCTACGATGGGGGCCTTGGCGCGGAGCACCGCCTGCAGCTCCTCCCCTGTGTGGACCTCGGTCAGGGGATGCAGGCCTATCTCGTGCGAGAGCGCCAGAAGATCCTGCAGGGGTTCTGCCTTCAAGACCGCTACGATCAAGAGGATGGCATCGGCTCCCCACGCACGCGCTTCATACACCTGGTACGGATCGAGGATGAAATCTTTGCGGAGGACCGGGAGCGACACGCTCGCCTTCGCCCGGGCTAGATCCTCGAGGCTTCCCTCGAAAAAGGGTTCATCGGTGAGGACAGAGATGGCAGCCGCTCCTGCCGCCGCATACGCGCGGGTCAACTGCTCCAGGTCAAACCCCTGTCGGATGATGCCTTGCGAGGGAGACGCCCGCTTCACCTCGGCGATCAAATGGATCCCTCCCCCGTCCAATTTGCGGTCCAGCGCGCCGTGAAAGTCGCGCGGTGGTGGTACATCTCGGATCCGGGCCTTGAGATCCGAGAGGGGGACCGTCGCCTTCCGGGCGACAACCTCTTCCCGCTTCGCTTGGACGATCTTGTCTAAAATCATCGTCAGCCGTTCCTGTTTGCAGTCACTAGACCAGTCGCTAGACCAGAGACTGGAGACTAGGGTCTCGGTCCCGGTCCCCGTCTCCGGTCTCGTCTCTCATTGATTGCAGAACGCTACAGCCTTCTCCAGTCTCTCCCACGCAGTCCCGCTGTCAATAGATCGCTCCGCACCCCTGATCCCATCCTGGATATCCTGCGCGGCCCCCCCGGCCGCGATCCCCGCACCGGCGTTCAAGACAACGATGTCCCGCCTCGGGCCCTTGGCCCCCTGGAGGATCTGCCGGATGATTCCGGCATTGGCGGCCGGATCACCCCCACGTAGATCCGCGAGCGTTGCTCGGGGAATGCCGAAGTCCTCCGGCCGCACAAAGTAGCTTCGTACGACTCCCCCCCGGACCTCGGAGATCTTGGTCTCGGAGGTCGTGGAGATCTCATCCAGGCCGTCCATCCCGTGCACGACAAACGCTCGGTGACACCCGAGTTGGTGCAACACATTCGCGAACACCGCGGTGAGGTTTCCATCATAGACCCCGATCACCTGCGCCGAGGCCCTGGCAGGATTGGTCAGCGGGCCCAGGAGATTGAAGAGCGTTCGGATCCGGATCTGACGGCGAGCCGGCATCACATGTTTCATCGCCGGATGTAGCAGCGGGGCGTAGAGGAAGCCGATCCCAACCTCGTCGATACAGCGGCCGACCCGCTCGGGGGAAAGATCGAGGGGGATCCCGAGCGCCTCGATGGCATCCGCACTCCCGCACACTCCGGAGACGGAGCGGTTCCCATGTTTGGCGACCGGGATCCCCGCCCCTGCCACCACAAAGGCGACTGCCGTGGAGATATTGAAGGTGCCTCGCGCGTCCCCGCCCGTCCCGCACGTGTCCACGAGTAACCCCCGTCCGGGACGGGACAGACCCTGGGCGGCCGCGTGTTGCGTCGGAACACCCGTTACCTTCTCTCGCATCACCTCGGCAAAGCCGGTGAGCTCCTCCGCTGTCTCCCCTTTCATCCGCATGGCCGTAAGAAAGGCCGCAATCTGCGCATCGGAGGCCTCGCCGGACATGAGGACCCCCATGACCCGGATGGCCTCCTCACGGCTGAGATCCTGCCCCTCCACCACTTTTTGCAAGGCTTGTACAATCATGCGTCAGCTCCTCGGCTGTCGGCAGTCAGCGGTCAGCAATCAGCTTCTCCAACCTTTGAGCCGGGTGCTGACTGCTGATAGCTGACCGCTTCAAAGCTTGAGGAAATTCCTCAACAGATCCTTGCCTACCCGGGTCAGGATCGACTCCGGGTGAAACTGTACCCCTTCTAGCAGATGCTCCTTGTGGCGTAGCCCCATGATTTCCCCCTCGGCTGTCTCTGCCGAGACCTCGAGGCAGGCGGGTAGACTCTCCCGCTCGACCAGAAGGCTGTGATAGCGGGTTGCCTCGAAGGGGTTCGGCAGATTCCTGTAGACCGTACGCTCATCATGCCGGATCAGCGAGGTCTTCCCGTGCATCAGCCGTCCAGCCCGAACGATCTTGCCCCCGAATGCGGCTCCGATACACTGGTGCCCCAGACACACCCCCAGAATGGGGATGCGGCCGGCGAAGCGGGAGATCACCTGGCACGAGATTCCCGCCTCGGTGGGGGTACACGGGCCAGGGGAGATGACGATGCGCGCCGGACGGAGACGCTCCACCTCCTCCACGGTGATCTTGTCATTGCGAACGACCTGGACCTCTTCGCCAAGCTCCCCGAGATACTGAGCCAGGTTGTAGGTAAAGGAGTCGTAGTTGTCGATCAGCAGCATCATTTTAGCTCACCGTTCAGCGTTCATGGGCCATAGTTGAGTGCTGATGGCCCCCGCGTCACCCTTCTGGTTCATGGTTCATCGACTGGTCCAGTTCAGTCCTTTGTTCGCGGCGCGCCCTTCGCACCTCAGGCTTCGAAGAATGAGCGTCCACACGTGGCCGCGAACTCTGGGCTATCAACTATGAACTACGAACCGACGTCGAGGCCCGCCTCGGCCATCTCGATGGCGCGAAGCATGGCCGCCGCCTTGTTCAGGGTCTCTTGGTACTCCCGTTCCGGTTCGGAGTCGGCCACGATCCCGGCTCCCGCCTGGATCCAGGCCCGCTCCTTCGCGAACAGGACCGTGCGGATGGTAATGCACGTATCCATGTTCCCCGAAAAGCTGATGTAGCCGATCGCCCCCGCATACGGGCCCCTTTTCACCGGCTCGAGCTCTTCGATAATCTCCATCGCCCTGATCTTCGGCGCCCCGGTCACGGTGCCGGCGGGAAACGAGGCGCGGAGCACATCAAAGGCATCCTGCCCCTCCCGGACGCACCCCCGCACATTCGACACGATGTGCATGACGTGGGAGTACCGCTCGATCACCATCAACTCGTTCACCTCGACGCTCCCGGTGGCCGAGACCCGGCCGACGTCGTTCCGCCCGAGATCGACGAGCATGATATGTTCTGCCCGCTCCTTCGGGTCCGCGAGCAGCTCGGCAGCCAGGGCGCGATCCTCGCCCTCGCTTCGGCCTCGGGGCCTGGTCCCGGCGATCGGACGCAGGTCAATCTGTCCCTCCTCCAACCGCACCAGGACCTCGGGGGAACTTCCTGCCACCGACAGGTCTCCGAGGTGGAGGAAGTACATGTACGGGGAGGGATTGATGATCCGGAGCGCCCGGTACACGTCAAAGGGCTGGGTGGCCGTCTTGACCTCGAATCGCTGGGAGAGGACGGCCTGGATGACGTCCCCCGCCGCTACATAGTCCTTGCACTGCTGGACCGCACGACAGAACTGCTCGCGCGTAAAGGTCGATGTCACCTCCGGAGCGCGGGATGCCACCGGGGTCACGAGGGGTTGATCGAGTGGCTTGCGGAGATCGGCGACCAGCGCCTCGATCTTCGAACAGGCGAGATCATACGCGGCCTCGGCAGTGCTGGGCGCCGCGTCGGGGACGTACGCGTTGGAAACGACCTGGATCCGCTGCCGCAGATTGTCAAAAATGAGCAGCGTATCGGTGAGCAGAAACAGCGCATCTGGCAGCGCTAGATCATCCTCGGTGAGGTCCGGCAGGGTTTCGAAAAAGCGGACGGTATCATAGGACAGATACCCGACCATGCCGCCGAAGAATCGCGGCAGGCCTTCGACCTTAACGGGTCGGTAGGCGCTGAGGACTTCCTTGACGAGATCCAGCGGATCGCTGATTCTCCGGCGCTCCGGGGGCACGCCAGGCCTCGAAAGCTCTGCCTGGCTTCCCTTGGTCCGGATCACCAGCGAGGGACTGCGCCCCATGAAGCTAAAGCGAGCCCACTTCTCACCCCCCTGGACGCTCTCCAGGAGAAAGGCGTACTCCCCTCCCCTGATCTTCAAGAAGGCCGAGACGGCCGTCTCGGTATCGGCCAGGACCTCGCGGTAGACCGGAATCAGGTTTCCGAGTTGCGCCTTTGCCTTGAATGCTTTCCGGGACGGGTAATACATCAATGACTCCTGTAGATATGGCACGATAAGTTAGCATGAACAAAAGGAAATGTCAAGGAGCCCTTCCGCTTCCGGCAATGTCGCTCGGGGCCTACGCGGGCTGCGTGAGAAAAGCAAGCGGGGTGTCTTCGGGACAGGGAGGGGTAGCGGTCCTCGGATTTCGGCGGGCCCTTCGACGTGCTCAGGGCGGGGCATTCGACTGAGCTCAGCCGAAGTCTGAGCCCGCTCGAACCGCTCAGTCGAGCCGTCATCTGTCGTCGGTCGGCGGGTCGCAAGCGAGGGACCGAGGGTGCTGTTGGAAGGGCATTACTCGAGGTACGCGCCGATCTTGGACTGAATGACATTCCGGGGCACGGCCCCAATGACCTGGTCGACCCGCTCGCCCCCCTTAAAGAGGAGGAGCGTCGGGATGCTCCGGATACCAAAACGGGCGGCCGTCCGAGGGTTCTCATCGACGTTCAGCTTGGCGATCGTCACTTTTCCGGAATACTCAACAGCCAGCTCTTCGAGGACAGGCGCGATCATGCGGCAGGGGGCACACCACTCGGCCCAGAAATCGACGATCGTCAGTCCCTGACTCTTGACGACCTTCTGATCGAAATCCGCGTCGCTCACCTGCACGATATTATTCGAAGACATCGTTGTCCCCATCGTCGCGTTTCGGTTGAGTTCCATGCTACCCCCCCACCCCCACCCGGGCAAGCCATCGATCCCCCGGGAGCGCTGTTAGCGAGGTCAAGCCCCGCGAACATATTGACCGCCTGTGCTTCGCGGGGGTCGGCGC
>JAKEGQ010000161.1 GCA_022615475.1 Candidatus Methylomirabilota bacterium
GGCGTCTCCTCCAGCGGACTCACACTCCTGTTCCACACCCTGCCGTGGTAACCGGGCGCAGCGTCTCCGTTCCCACGAGGATTGAGTTTACCACTCGCCTGAGGCAGGCCCGCACCTAACGGACCCGATCTTCTCATGCACCCATTCCACGACCCGGGGAGTGGGCACGGTCATCTGTCCGCCGGGACTTCTACGGCAGAGGCCACAAGGGCTTCACGGTAACGGATCTCGCCCTCTTCCCCGGGGGGATTCGCGGCCGAGGACGGGAGACGGGGGGAGACGGTTCCGATGACAAGGGTCATATCGTCCGTCTGGGGTTCTCCGCCGACGAACGCCTCGACATCAGCGAAGATGCGATCATGGATCTCTTCGGCGGACTCTCCGTGATGGGATGCGACGATGTGCGTCAGCCTCTCCGCTCCGTACATCTCCTGCCGCGCGTCCATCGCCTCCTTCATGCCGTCCGTATCCAACAGTAGGACGTCGCCGTCGTGGAGCTTTTCGCTCAAGGTCTGATACGCGAACTCCGGATCGACCCCGAGCAGAAGCCCGCCATTCTCCAGCTTGATGACCTCGATCGAAGGGGGTGTCACCCGGGCCTGGACCGACATGTCGATCCCTTCGAGAATGCCGTGGCGGGTCCCCGCATCTGCGGCCATGGCACGCCGGAAGATCACCGGCGGATCATGGCCGGCATTGACATAGGTCAGCAGGCGGCTCTCATCGTCATAGATCCCGATGAAGAGCGTGGCGAACCTGTCGTCGGCGGTCACGAGGTGCAGCGAACGGTTGATGTTGTTCATCAGCTCGGCGAGTGCTCCCTCGACGAAGGGCGTGTGGCTTCTGAGCAGACCCTGGATGTAGGCCATGAGGAGGGCCGCGGAGATCCCCTTTCCGCAGATATCCCCGACCAGGATGGCGAGTCTTGCAGGTCCGACCGGAATGAGGTCGAAGAAGTCGCCCGTCAGATAGTCGGAGGACTTGCACCGCCCGTAGCAGGTCAGACTCCCGGCGGAGCGGGCCGTCTGCGGGAGAAGGAACGACTGGACCGTCCGGGCGAGACGCTGTTCGATCTTCCGTTTCTCCCGCTCGGAGTTGCGCAAGGCGGCGATGATCAGGCTGACCAGGAGGAAGACCCCGCCTCCCTGGAGGAACCGCCAGAGATGGTTCAGGTTCTGGACCTCCCGAAGCAGCGAAGAGTCGGACTGCAGCAGGTCCTGCAGGACCGAGGCAAACGCAGCCGCGAGCGCAATGCCGATCCCCTGCCGTCTCCCCACAAACCAGGAGATGACGATGATCGGGAAGAGGTAGGAGACCAGGAGCGACACCTCTCTCCCGGTCGCGTAGTCGATGACAGTGATGAGAAGAGTGGTCAGGTATCCCTTCGCGAGCAACGCGGCTGTCGATTGCCTGCCAAAGTGGTGGACTAGGGAGGAGAGCATCCTCCCCGGCGCGCGCCATCTACTCATGCAACTCTCTCCCTCGCTGGCACAGCAGGTTCTGTCTCACACAAAAAAAAGCCCCGGCCGACATGGGTCGACCGGGGCTGAAGCGGTCTTGCAGGTTCGTGCTTGCGTTAGACCTTCGTTACGGCCGTCGCCTGGAGGCCTTTCGGTCCACGCGTGACCTCGAAGCTGACCTTATCCCCTTCGTTGAGGGTCTTGTACCCCTCACCAACGATCTCCTTGAAATGCACGAACACATCTTCGCCGTTCTCGCGCGAAATGAATCCGTAGCCCTTGGCTCCATTGAACCACTTCACTGTACCTGTTTCCATGGAACAGGTCCTTTCCACTTGTGTAAGTCCGCTACCGGCGGACGCGGCCATGTACAACCGACAGTGTGGTCCGAAAACGCGAAATCGCAACCCGGTCTCTGCTGCACCATGGTCGCGATTCCATCTGAAACCGTAACAGGGCCAACTACAGTGTACCGTGCCCCAGTATGCATATTCCCCGTGGAAATTGCAAGAAGAATTCCTCGCAACCGCGAGAATCCCCCTTTCCGGTCCCCTATTGGCCGTTTTTCCTCCAAAAGGCCAGCCACGACGGTGAGGCTTCTCCCCACATTTCAGCCACCGGGACCCCCGCCGCGCCATCTTCACGGAGACGGCGAGGGAAAGTAATCCGGTTCCTTGACCCCCGGTATGGTATATTGAATGATGACATTCTTACGGTGCCAGCATGACCCGGGGATCAAGACCATGATCAAAGTGACGACGACGAAGGCAACGCATCGTGGGGTCGAGATTGCGGTGATGTCGGACAACGATGGATTTGTGACCGTCTACTCCTGCACCAACACCTCCGGCAGACCGAAGATGTCCCCGAAGTGGTTCCCGACTCAGGGTGAGGCGATCGCCAACGAGCGGAATGAAATCGACCAGGTCCTCCGGTAGCCACGGTGCCGACGATCAACTGACCTGGCGAGACGAGGAGACGAGAATGGGCCCATCGATGGGCCCATTCTTCGTTTGTGCCACGCCGGGCCTCTTGACATTGAAAACCGCCAAGCGGGATCCCCTCACCACGAAGCCCCACTTATAGAGCCGATCCTTCCGATGCAGGTCCTGGTGCGGCTCGAGAGAGAGAGAGTCACCCCCCACCACGAGCACGCTGACCTCCAGGCCAGAAGATGGTTCCGTTACCGGGGCAAGGCCGGAGAGGAGCCCTACGATATTACCGATTTGCGGGACCGCCCCTCCCTTCATAGGGTCATCCGTGCCCCAACGACGATCCCGAGGCTGCTGAAGGGCCTCCGAACGGCCATCCTGGAGTCAGTCTCGCTGCTGGAGAGACTCTCCTTGTACTTCCACACCTTCCTCGACAGGGTGGAGAGTCTGTCCACGCCGTCGACGTTGTATTTCGTGATTTCGATCTGATCAGGTGAATAGGTGACGCTATGGAGCACCGCCTCGGCAAAGATGGAGATGCTCCCTCCGGTGGGGATGACCA
>JAKEGQ010000162.1 GCA_022615475.1 Candidatus Methylomirabilota bacterium
AGCACGCGCGCCGAGTCGGCGATGGATTCCTTCCTGCCGAAATGAATGTCGTTCATATTGAGGTAATCCGAGTGGGCCCCCTCGTCGGCGGCGGCGACGGTGAAGGCGCAACGGGTGCGCGTCGAGGATTTCTCGAAGATCAGGGCGATGTTTTTTTGTCTCAGCAGGTTGCCGTGCAGGCCGCGCTTCTTCTTGTTCTTCAATTGTTCGGCCAGATCGACCAGGTACTGGATTTCCTTCGGTGTCAACTGCTTGACCGTGAGGATGCTCTTGCCCTTGAGCGAAACGTTCTTTTTCATGAGACAGATCCTTTGTATGCGATGGATATGCGTTGCGATTCTGCTACCTATCCCACCGGAGCGGCCCTTGTCAACAAGAAACCATCGCTGATCGGCGGGGCCTTTCAGACGACCCATGTTCCCGTTTTTCCGGCGAGTGGATGCATCATCGTCTCCGGCAGGGTGATCAGGGGCGACTGGCCGGTGGTTGCCGCGTGATCCATCATTCCGATCCGGGTTGCCGGTGTCCCGAGTCGCCGTCACTCCGGGCTCGACTATTTCTCCCCCGTGGAGTATGAAAAACAACACGGGGTCAACCCATGAAATCCCAAGCCGTCAACGGTCTGTGAAAGAGGGGCAACTCCAGAACGGGGATGAAGGCGGGGGAAGAGAGACGCTGTTTGAGAAAGGGGTCAGCCATGAGAGCACCGGAATTGCCGCCTTACGATTACCAACCGAAACCCTACCGGGGGCCCTCCTATGAGGAGGTCCTGAGACTGAAGAACCGTTACGTGACGCCCACGTCGATTACATACTACAAGGAGCCCCTGATGATCGTCGAGGGGTCGATGCAGTACCTCTTCGACCATACGGGCCGGCGTTATCTGGACATGATCGGCGGGATCGTGACGGTCAGCGTCGGCCACTGCCATCCCCATGTGGTGCAGAAGGTGCAGGAGCAGACGGAGCGGCTCCAGCACATCACCTCCATCTATCTCCATCCGAACATCGCCCAGTACGCCGAGATGCTGGCCTCGAAACTGCCCGGCGATCTGAGCGTCTGCTACTTCGTCAACTCGGGTTCGGAGGCCAACGACATGGCCCTCCTGATGGCCCGGATGTATACGGGCAACTACGACGCGGTGGCCCTGCGCAACGCCTACCACGGCGGCAGCGCCTCGACGATGCAGCTCACGGCCCACAGCACCTGGAAGTACAACTACCCCCACAGTTTCGGCGTCCATCACGCCATCAACCCGGATCCCTACCGCGGACCCTGGGGTTACGACGATCCGCAGGCCGGGGTGAAATACGCCGCCGAGATCAAGAACCTGATCGAATACGCCACGGCAGGACGCGTGGCGGGCTTCTTCGCCGAATCGATCCAGGGGGTCGGCGGAGCGGTGGTCTATCCCGACGGTTTCCTGAAGGCGGCCTATGAGGTCGTCCGGGAGGCGGGCGGGGTGTGCATCGCCGACGAGGTGCAGACCGGCTTCGGCCGGACGGGGACACACTACTGGGGGTTCGAGAACCACGGGGTCATTCCCGACATCGTCACGTTGGCCAAGGGGATCGGTAACGGCATTCCGCTGTCGGCGGTCGTCACGACGCCCAAGATCGCCAACGCCCTGACGAGCCGGATCCATTTCAACACCTTCGGCGGCAACCCCGTCTCCTGCGCGGCCGGCATGGCCGTTCTGGAGGTCATCGACCGAGAGCACCTCCAGAAGAATTCCCTGGAGCGGGGCAACCAGCTGATGGAAGGGTACAGGAAGCTGATGGCCAAGCACGATATCATCGGCGACGTGCGCGGCCGGGGTCTCATGACAGGCATCGAATTCGTGAAGGACCGCAAGACCAAGGAGCCGGCCAGGGAGGAATGTCTGCGGATTTTCGAGCGGGTGAAAGACCTGGGTCTGCTCACGGGGAAGGGGGGTCTCCACGCCAACACGATCCGGATCAAGCCGCCCATGTGCATCACCCAGGCCGATGTGGAGTTTACGCTCGATGTTCTCGACATGGCCCTGAGCGAATTGTGAGGGAGAGCCGCCGCGAGGACGCAATGGGTTGCGAGGGCGGGATGAAGTCCCGGGTGAAAGGCTTTCCTCTCCGGTGGGAGAGGGATCCTCTATGGATTGCGGAGCAAGTCGGCGATCCGGCGCTGGTCCCCGGGGGCGAGGTAGGGGTGCATCGGCAGGCTAAAGATCCTCTCTGCGCAACCCTCGCTGACGGGGAATGAACCCTCCCGGTAGCCGAGACCGGCGAAGGCCGTCTGGCGGTGGAGCGGCTTCGGGTAGTAGATCGCCGTGGGAATGCCCGCCTCCTTGAGCTTCGCGAGCTGAGAGGCGCGCTTTGCGCCGTCCCGGGCGAGGACCGAGTACTGGGCCCAGGCGCTGCGGCAGTCCCCCGGGATCCGCGGCGTTTCGACGATGCCGGAAAGCAGCGCCCCGTAACACCCTGCAGCCTCCTGCCGCAGGGAGATCTCCTCCGGAAAGATCTCGAACTTGGCCAGGAGCACCGCGGCCTGGAGGGTGTCGAGGCGGCCGTTGATCCCGGTCCGGACGTTCTCGTACTTGTCGCTCCCCTGGCCGTGGACCCGGATCGAGCGGAGGATCCCGTCGAGTCGGTCGTCGTCCGTGAAGCACATCCCCCCATCCCCATAGCAACCCAGGGGCTTGGCGGGGAAGAACGAGGTGCAGGCGATCCGGCCGAAGGAACAGGTCTTTCTGCCCTTGTATTCCCCTCCGAAGGACTGGGCGGCATCCTCGATCACGGCCACGCCGCAGCGGGCGGCGATCGCGTCGATTCCATCGTAGTCGGCGGGGAGGCCGAAGAGATCGACCGGGATGACGGCGCGCGGCCGCAGCCGTGTTGCGCTCCGGGCAGGAGCCGCCCCCCCCTGTTTTTCGGGAACAATGGTTTTACTCGCTTCCAGAAGGCTCCTCCCGGGCGGGAAGAGGGTCTCCCGGGGCAGGGGGTGGATCGTTTCATCCCCCGCCTGCACCGCCCGGACCGCCCGCTCCAGCTTTTCCGGGTCGATGTTGAAGGTGGCGGGATCGATGTCCACGAAAACAGGCGTCGCTCCGAGAAGGCTGACCGCCTCGGCCGTCGCGACGAAGGTGAAGGGTGTCGTGAAGACGGCGTCCCCCGGGCCGATCCCGAGGGCCATCAGCGCCATGAGCAGGGCGTCCGTCCCCGACGCGCAGCCGACGGCGTGCTTCGCGCCGACATAGTTTGCCAAAGTCTTCTCCAGTTCCCGGACCTCGGGCCCGTTGATGTACTGGCCGTGGGCGAGGACGCGGGCGATATTTGCATTCAATTTTTCCGCAATGCGGCGCTGCTGGGCGGCGAGGTCGATG
>JAKEGQ010000163.1 GCA_022615475.1 Candidatus Methylomirabilota bacterium
GTCACCGATTTCAGGGGGGGACCCCTCGATCTCTTTCGAGCAGAGATCGTCGCCTCGAACGGCCTGATCCATCACGCCATGCTTCAGGTCCTCGCCCTCGCCTGAACCTCCCATAGACCGCAGGCAGCCGACACGGATCGCCTTACGACCCGATCAAATAGTCAATATTACATCCCCGATACGAACTCCGTCTCGTCCAGTGTTCCTGCCCCCTTTCCTTTCTAGAATTCCAGCTCGCTAAAAGCCATTGGTACAGACGTTGCAAGGATCTGAGCGGGATGCGCCTCGGCGATCCGCCGGAGAGTAATCTTTGTGGGAGGCTCTGATGAGAGGGACGCGTTCCGCTGCCCTGACACTAATTCTTGTGGGCCTGCTGGCGACGGGGGTCGAGGCCAGGGAGCCGGAGATCTTTGAGACAACCCTGGCCAACGGCCTCAGAGTGCTTTTGGTGGAAGAGCACAAGGCGCCCGTGGTCACCTTTCACGTCTGGTACCGCGTCGGCTCCCGCAACGAACAGCCGGGCCGGACGGGTCTTGCTCATCTGACCGAGCACATGATGTTCAAGGGAACTCTGATGGTTGGCGGCGATGAGTTCAACCTCATCATCATGCGGAACGGTGGGCAGGATAATGCCTTCACCACCCAGGACTATACCGGCTACTACATGACCTTCCCCGCCGATCGGATCCACATCCCCTTGGAGCTCGAGCCGGATCGGATGGTCGACCTGCTGCTCGACCCCGAGGAGGTGACACGGGAGCGCAGTGTGGTGATGGAAGAGCGGAGGCTGGGCACAGAGGATGACCCGACGGGCTCACTATGGGAGCAGCTGAAGGCGGCCGCTTTTGACGCCCATCCCTATGGGAATCCTGTTGTTGGCTGGATGGGGGATATTCGTCAGTTGAGTCCCGAGGACATTCACGCCTTTTACAAGGCGTACTATATCCCGAACAACGCGGTCCTTCTCGTGGTCGGGGATTTCGACCGCACAGAGCTTCTCCCAAAGATCCAAGAGGCCTTCGGCTCCATTCCGAGGGGTCCCGAGCCACCAATTGTCCGCAGCATCGAGCCGCCCCAAAGGTCGGAAAAGCGGATCATCCTCAAGCGGACCGATGCAGAAGTTCCCTCTGTGACCGCTGTCTATCACGTCCCGAACCTCACCGATCCTGACAACTATGCGCTCAATGTGCTTAAGGTTATTCTGAGCGGTGGGAAGAGCGCCCGGCTCTACCGCCATCTCGTTTACGAAAAGCAGCTCGCCCTGGATGCCGGGGCCCATTACTTCCAGCTGACTGCTGACCCCGAACTATTTTACCTCTCCGCCAGCGTGTTGCCCGGCAAGACGATTGAGGAGCTCGAGCAGGCGCTCTACGCCGAGATCGAGCAGGTCCAGACCGAGCTCGTATCGGAACGGGAACTGCAGAAGGCCAAGAACCAGCTCGAGGCTGAATTTCTGTTCGGGCAGGAATCGGTCATGAGCCTCGCCTGGGGTCTCGGCTCGTATGAGATGGTAGCTGGGTGGCGCCACTGGAAGGCCTTCCTGCCTGGAATCCGCGCCGTGACGCCCGAGGATATTCAGCGGGTAGCGCGGAGGTATTTCGTTTCAGAGAATCGGACGGTGGGGATCCTGCTACCTCACAAGCCTGTGACGCAGACGGTAGAAGGACCGACCGGAATTTCGGCAGGGGAGTCACAATGAGACGGAAACGCATCTGTCATACGGGCTCCGGAGGGGGGTGGGGCGCTTACCTTCTGGTCTTATTCGTCCCCTCTCTACTTTCTGTCTTTTTCCTCGCGAGGGCCGAGGCCGCCCCCTTGGGTCGACGCGCCGAACTAAGAAATGGTTTGACGCTGTTGATAGCGGAGCGGCCCAGTCTACCCATTGTCACAATCCAGATCGTGGTGAAGGCAGGCTCGTTACAGGAGCCGAAAGACAAGGCGGGGCTCGCCAACCTCACCGCGGAGCTCCTCCCCCTGGGGACTCGCAACCGGACGGCCCCGGAGATCAATGAAACCATCGAGTTTGTGGGGGGAACGCTTCATGCGTATGCGGTCCAAGACCGCGCCACGATTTCCCTCACCGTACTGAAGCGGGATTTGAACCTGGGTCTGGAGCTTCTATCGGATGTCCTCCTCCATCCGGTCTTCAGCGATGCAGAGATCGAGCGTAAGACCCGGCAGATCAAAGGCGATATCCGCGAGAAGCGGGAATATCCCGGCTCTGTGGCGAGGGAGGTTTTTGCGGCGACGCTTTTTGGCGACCATCCATATGGTCGACCGGTGGAGGGGACCGAAGAGACCCTGGATAGCGTCACCAGGGACGATTTGGTCGAGTTTCACAAACACTATTATGTCCCCAACAACAGCATGCTGATCGCAGCCGGTGATATCACCCTCAAGGAATTTCAGGGCTACGTCAATAAATACTTTCGGGCCTGGCGCCGGAAGGAGCTCCCGACCCTTCAATCTTCACTGGGTGAACCTCCATCATGTCCGCAGTTAGTGATGATCGACCGTGCGATAACCCAAAGCCACATCCTATGGGGACATGTCGGGATTGAACGCAACAACCCGGATTATTACCCTCTTTTCGTGATGCACCAAATCTTGGGGGGAAGGGGCATGACCTCGCGCCTGATGCGCACCATCAGGCACGAGAGGGGGTGGGCCTACCACGTGTATAGCTCCCCCAGGGCTGGACTTCTTCCGGGTTCCTTTGTGGTCGGGCTTCAGACCAAGAACGAGACGGCGGCCCCCGCCGTCACAGAGATTATGAATCAAGTGCGGGCCATTGTTGAGGCGGGGGTGACCGAGGAGGAGCTCGAGGAGACGAAGGGCTACTTGACCGGGAGCTTCCCACTGGGAATCGAGACGAATTATGACGTCGTGAGTCTTCTAGGGACAATCGAGCTATACGGTTTGGGGATGGATTATCCCGATCGGTACCCCGAAATCATTCGGGCAGTTACGCGTGAGGACATCCAGCGGGTTGCTCGGAAATACCTGCATCCAGATAAAGGCACTCTGGTAGTCGTCGGGGATCCGGACAAGACCTGGTTCCTGGAAGAAGACAAGCGAGCATGCCAAACCGGGCACCACTAGTGAGAGATTCTAATGGGTTGGCTGGCTGGAGTCGGTCGAGGACGCGGCCAGAATTGCCCTCAGCAACGACCTTATCTTCAGTGGGCGAGGCGCTTCAGGAGCTGTTTGAGCGGGAGGGTGTTCAGGACGTCTTTTTTCTCGATCCACGCACGGCGGGCGGTGGCGACGCCGAGATGGATGTGATCGAACTCTGCGAGGGTGTGGGTGTCGGTGTTGATGACGAGGGGGACGCCGGCTTCTTTGGCCCGGCGGGCGTGCGCGTCGTTGAGATCGAGGCGAAGCGGGGCGGCGTTGATTTCCAAGGCGAGCAGATTTTTCCGTGCGGCCTCCAGCAGCTGATCGAAATCGAGGTCGTAGGGCTCGCGCTCACCCAGGAGCCTGCCGGTGGGATGGCCGAGCACATGCACATGCGGGTTGCCGACGGCGCGCACGATCCGCTCGGTCATCGTCTGTTGGTCCTGACGGAACGCGGAATGGACCGA
>JAKEGQ010000164.1 GCA_022615475.1 Candidatus Methylomirabilota bacterium
ATGATCTGCTGCGTCCTGAGCGCGATGCGTTGCGCCTCCTCCGTCGGGATGGCCAGCGCCTCATCGAAGCAGGAGAGGGCAAGGGACTGCACCCCGCCTAAGACCGCCGCCAGGGCTTGGAGCGCCGCCCGCACGATGTTGTTTTCCGGCTGCTGGGCCGTCAGCGTCGAGCCGCCGGTCTGGGTATGGGTCCGAAACATCCACGAGCGAGGATCGGTAGCCTGGAACCGCTGCCGCATGAGCTTTGCCCACATCCGCCGCAAGGCCCGGTACTTGGCGATCTCCTCGAAGAAGCCGTTGTGGGTGTTAAAGATCCAGGACAGGCGTGGGGCAAAGGCATCGACCTCGAGCCCCCGACGTCGCACCGCCTCGATATAGGCGATGGCGTTGGCGAAGGCGAAGGCGATCTCCTGGGCGGCGGAGGCACCTGCATCACGGATGTGATAGCCGCTGATACTGATGGGATTCCAGCGAGGCACATGGGTCGTGCAGTACGCGATGAGGTCCGCGGCCAAGCGCAGCGAGGGCCCAGGCGGGTAGATATAGGTTCCCCGCGCGACATACTCCTTGAGCACATCGTTCTGGACCGTGCCCGCCAGTCGATCCCTCGGCACCCGCTGCTGATCGCCGACGGCGATGTACATCGCCACGAGGATTGCCGCCGGGGCGTTGATGGTCATCGAGGTCGTCACCTGATCGAGCGGAATGCCATCGAAGAGGGTCTCCATGTCGGCCAGGGAGTCGATGGCGACCCCCACCTGTCCCACCTCTCCCTCGGCCAGAGGATTGTCCGAGTCGAGCCCCATCTGGGTGGGAAGGTCAAAGGCTACACTCAAACCGGTCTGCCCCTCTCGTAACAGGTACCGGAACCGCTCATTGCTCTCTTCGGCCGTCCCCATTCCCGCGTACTGGCGCATCGTCCAGAGCTGACTGCGATACATCGTAGGGTAAATTCCCCGGGTATATGGATACTGCCCGGGAAAGCCCAGCCGCTCCAGGTAATCGAGGCCGGCCGTATCCTCGGGCGTATACAGGCGCTCAACCGGAATCCCAGACGACGTGGCAAACTCGTCCCGCTCCCGGGTCCGGGCCAAGGCAGGTTTCAGGACCTGCTCCCCCCAGGCTCTCTTTGCGTCGGCAATATCTTCCTTTTTCTCCTTCGCCATCTCTCTCTTCCCTGTGAGCCCTAGCCTTCGACCAACCGCTTGCCGATGACCTCTCGCTGGATCTCGCTCGTCCCCTCGAAGATCCGGAACAGCCTGGCATCCCGCCAGTAGCGCTGAATAGAATACTCTTTGGAGTACCCGTACCCTCCGTGGATCTGCAAGGCCTCGGAGGCAACCCGCTCCACCATGTCGGCAGCAAAGAGTTTGGCCATCCCCGCCTCCACATCGCACCGGCGGCCCGTGTCCTTCATCGCCGCCGCATAGTACGTCAGCTGTCTCGCCGCCTGAACCTCGGTGGCCATGTCTGCCAACTTATGTCGGATCACCTGAAAGTTGCCGATCGGCTGCCCGAACTGGTGCCGCTCCTTCGCATACTTCAGGGCCAAGTCCAACGCCCCCTGCGCCACGCCCACGGCCCGCGAGGCCGTTTGGATCCTCGCCGACTCGTAGGCCGCCATCAGCTGGTAGAAGCCTCGGTTCTCGACCCCGCCAATCACGTTTTCGGCCGGAACAGGGCAGTCCTGAAATCCCAGGGTGAAACAATGCATGCCGTGGTATCCGACCGTTGGGATCGGCTCACCGGCGATCCGGGGCGGATCGAAGTCATCGGAGGGCTCTTTCTCGATCAGGAAGAGACTCAGCCCTTTGTGCCGCTTCGCAGGATCCGGATCCGTCCTCGCCAGGACGGTGAGGAGGTGGGCCCGGTTGGCGAAGGTGCACCACGTCTTGGCACCGGTGATGAGATACCGGTCCCCGTCCCGTCGGGCCCGAGCCCTCATCCCCGCCGTGTCCGAACCCGCATCGGGTTCGGTAAAGGCAGCCGCAGTGAGAATCTCCCCAGAGGCGATTCCCGGCAGGTAGCGCCGCTTCTGCTCCTCGGTCCCGTGGGACTGAATCAGAATGCCGGTGATGAGGTTCCGCGTCAGGACACTCCCGACACTCAGCCAACCTCGGGACAGCTCCTCCGACACCAGGACCAGCGCCAGGTAGTCGAGGCCGACGCCTCCGACTTCAGCCGGAAAGACCAGTCCAAAGTAGCCCAGCTCTGCCATCTTCTTGATGATCTCATCGGGAATATCCTTCTCCTCCCGATCGAGCACGTCCGCGACGGGGAGCACCTCTTTCGCCACGAAATCCCTGACCGAGCGGCGAAGCTCCTCATGAAGTTCACTCAACATCGTTCGCCTACCCCATCACCGTTCAGCGACAGGCCTCAATGCACCGCACGACTGCACCGAAAAAGATAGCCACGGGAACCTTGACGTCTGCCCCCGTGGCTTCAGACGGCCGAGAAAATGCTCTAACGGCCG
The DNA here is from genome assembly GCA_022615475.1 of Candidatus Methylomirabilota bacterium. GTDB lineage: Bacteria > Methylomirabilota > Methylomirabilia > Methylomirabilales > CSP1-5 > CSP1-5. The sequence continues at coordinate 2,477 of JAKEGQ010000164.1, forward strand.
CCCCGGCGGGGGCAGATGCCGCTAAAGCTCACTACCACGATCACAGGCATAGGCCAAGTATGCATGATCGGAATGAGGGCTGATCGTCGATGTGGCAAAAACAAACACGGTTTTTCTACCACAACGCCCTTCTTTGTGTCAAGAAAAATTGGGGAAATCGAGGACAGGATGACCTATCCGAGGAGCCGCGTCAAGAGCCGCTCGTACTCCTGAAAGGGTACCGCCCCGACTATGGGTGGCGCCTCGCCCATGACAACCGTCGGGATAGCCCGAACTCCATACTGCCGAACGGCCTCGACGTGCTCCCCCAGGACCACTCGCCGCTGACTTCCCTCCTGGTAATCCTTGAGAAACGTGTTCATGTCCAGCCCGGACCGCCGGGCCACTTCGACGACCTCCTCGGCCCTGCCGATGTTCACCCCTTCTGAGAAGAAGGCCCTGAAGAGACCGAGATGCATCCGCTCAAAGGCCTCGGGGCCTTGCAATTCCGCACACTTCGCCGCCTCCAGTGCTGGGAGGCTCCACTGGGGAAAGTCGGGCCGCGTCCACATTTGGAACGTGATACCCACGTCCACCGAGAGGGAGGACGCTTGTCGCCAGGCAGCCTCACGGTAGGTTCCGTGAAATGCGACGGTAGGATCGGGGTCAGGCCGGAGGGCAAAGCTTCGGCGCTGGAGCTGGACCCGACCGTCGTACCGGTCTCGAAGTCGCTGCAGGCGGACCGCCGCTGGATAACACCAGGGTCACAGGTAGTCAGAGAACTCGATGATCGGTATGGGCTCTAACGACATGATGCCCGACTATAGCAAGCCCCTCCCCCGCCGTCCAGCGAGAGGCGCACCGCTAGAGGCTGGCCGTGGAGTGCACCTGCAGGGTGTTAATAAGCTCCTCTACGAGGGTGAGCACCCCGCCCCAGCCCATGAGTGGACGGTGTGTCAATCGGACGTTGCGCCACCCAGGGTACGCCGTCTCGATAAACAGCGGACGTTGCTCTTTGGGCCACGACAGCAAAATCTGTTCTTCAAAACCACTTCCGAGAACCAGCCACGGCGATTGTCTCCGTAGCGTATCCCGGAGGAGATACTGATCCGGGTGGACCAGAACATCGGTGGAAAGCTCCCTCTCCTTCAAAAAATGCCTGATGAACGCCAGGGAGCGCGTGCCGACCTCGTGAAGTCCCAGCATTACCGGTCGCATCCCCAGATAATCGGTCAAGAATAGCGCCCAAGAGGCCGCCTGGGATGAATCACCGATCAACGCATAGGGGACTCCTTGCGGGAGGCCCGTGCGGGTGGCGAATCGGCCGAGGGCGCGCACTGCCCTTTGGCGGGTTTGTCGCGACCAAGTATCCCACGGTTCGGCGGCGATCCCCAGCGTCCGGGCGA
>JAKEGQ010000165.1 GCA_022615475.1 Candidatus Methylomirabilota bacterium
CCGGAAAAGCATGATGCCCGGGAAGACCCTCCCGGGCATTCATGCGAAGGACGCGTCGCCCCGTCCATTACGAAGACGTTGTCAGCCTTGCCCGCTCGCGCTGGAAGGCTTCCTTCCCCGCTTCGAGCGCGGAGAGGACGGCCTCACGGCCCTGGCCCATGGCATCTTCCACCCGGTCCCGAACCTCCTCGGCCACATCGAGGGCCCGCTCTTGGATGTCCTCGGTAAACCGGCGGATCCGTACCCGGGTACGCCTTCCCGATTCCGGGGCGTAGAGCAGGGTGGTCAGCGCTCCACAGGCCCCCCCGAGCAGAAACGCCAGCAGGACAGCCGCTCCACCAAGTCCACGGTCGTCGCTCATCGACAATCACCTCCTCTTCAATAAGGTCCTCAGGATGATCCTCCGCAGGAGAGTCCAGCTACCCGTTTTGAGCCCAACCAGCATGGCCCCGAAGGAGAGGAGACGGGGATGGACTCCGGTCCGAATGATGTCGCTCGTGTTGCGGAGGGTCTCCCCGAAACTCTCCAGGCCGTCAGCGATGTGACTCACCTTGTCCATGTTCTTGACGACACCGGTCGAGATCTCGTTCAGGTTCCTGGCTGCCTCCCGGACCTCGGTGAGGGTGAGACGCACGTCCCCCTCCGTCGACTCAAGAAGCCTGTCGAGCCGGCTGAGCAGCTGTTGAACCTGGCGTACAAGGGGGAACAGGGCGAATACCGCCGCCGAGACCGCGAGCGCGATAAAGCCGATCATGACGAGAATGATGATGACGGTTAGGTCCTCTCTCATGCGATGACTCCCTGCTCTGTGAGCCCCGTGATGGCCTCTCCCTCAAGTCCCAGCCACGCCTTCAGCACCTCAGCCGTGTGTTCGCCGAGCCGTGGCGCCGGGCGGTTCACACGGCTGGGGGTCCGCGAGAGCCTGAGGGGAGAGGACGGGATGCGCATGGAGCCGACCCCGGGATGATGGATGGTGGTGACCATTCCTCGGGCCTGAACCTGCGGGTCCGCCACCACCTGATCGATGGTGTTGATGGGGCCACACGGGATATCCGCCTTCTCCATGATCGCTAACCATTCTCGGACCGTTCGCGTCCTGGCGACCTCGGCGATGAGGGGTTGCAGCGCTCCGTGGTTTTCGGCGCGAAGGGCATTCGTGGCAAAGCGCCGGTCCTCGAGCAGGTCTTCACGACCAATGACCCGGCAGAAACGCTCCCAATGGGGGGTCCCCACGGCAAAGATCACGTAGCCGTCCTTGGCCTCGAAGGCCTCAAAGGGGGCAATAGACGGATGCCGCGCACCTAACGGTCCCGGGACCTCGCCGGTGGTCGTGTACCGGATGATCGCATTCTCCAGCAGGGCAACCTGACAATCGAGCATCCCGATGTCCACCATCTGTCCCTCGCCCGTGTGCTCACGGGCCTGGAGCGCGGCGAGGATCCCGATAGTCGTAAACAGGCCGCCGGCCAGATCCCCGACCGCCGGCCCGGTCTTCAAGGGCCTCCCTCCCGGCTCGCCCGTGATGGACATGACCCCGCCCATGCCTTGAATCACCATGTCATACGCCCCCCGCGTCCGGTAGGGCCCGGTCTGCCCAAAGCCGGAACACGCGGCATAGATCAATCTGGGGTTGCGCTTCGCCACTGTCTCGTAGCCGAGGCCGAGTCGGTCCATGGTCCCGGGACGAAAGTTCTCCACCAGGACGTCGGCCCGGGCGATGAGCGCGGCGGCCAGATCGCGTCCCCGCGGATCTTTGATGTTGAGGGCCACACTCTTCTTACCGCGGTTCAGGCTCGCGAAATAGGCGCTCAGCCCCTCGAGGAACGGGCCGACACCCCGGGCCTCGTCGCCTGACGTGGGCTCCTCGATCTTCACCACCTCGGCCCCGAGATCCGCCAGGATCATGGTGCAGTAGGGTCCCGCCAGGATCCGGGAGAAATCGATGACCTTCACGCCCTCGAGCGCCTGCATGAGTTATGCCGTTCACCCTGAACCCTGACCTAAGTCTTGCGGGCAGCAGCTGCCTTGGTGAAGACGATCCGGTCACCCTCGGCATCGACGACGATGTGGTCGCCCTCCTTGAATTCCCCCTCCAAGATTTTCGCGGCCAGGGGGTCGAGCACCAGCCGCTGCAGCGCGCGTTTGAGGGGCCGGGCCCCGTAGACCGGGTCGAAGCCGACCTGGGCCAGGTGCTCCTTGGCGGCCTCCGACAGGGTCACCTGCATCTTCCGCTCGGCGAGCCTCTTGGCCAGCTGCCGGAGCTGGATCTCCACGATCTGCGTGATCTCACCCATGCCGAGGCGGTGGAAGATGATCACCTCGTCGATGCGGTTCAAGAACTCCGGCCGGAAGTGGGCCCGGAGCGTGTCCCAGATCCGTTCCCGGATCTTCTCCTCATGTTTGAGCTCCTGGATGATGTCGCTCCCCAGGTTCGAGGTCATGATGATGATGGTGTTTCGGAAGTCGACAACCCGCCCATGCCCGTCGGTGAGGCGCCCGTCATCCAGGATCTGAAGGAGCAGATTAAAGACATCGGCGTGCGCTTTCTCGATCTCGTCAAAGAGGAGCACGGAGTAGGGTCGGCGCCGCACCGCCTCGGTGAGTTGCCCCCCCTCCTCGTAGCCCACGTAGCCCGGCGGAGCGCCGATGAGCCGGGAGACGGTATGCTTCTCCATGTACTCCGACATGTCCAGGCGGACCATGGCCCGCTCATCGTCAAAGAGGAACTCGGCGAGCGCCCTGGCCAGTTCCGTCTTGCCCACCCCTGTCGGCCCCAGGAAGATGAACGACCCAAGGGGGCGCTTCGGGTCCTGGAGCCCCGAGCGGGCCCGGCGGATGGCGTTGGCGACGGCACCGATCGCCTCATCCTGGCCGACCACGCGCTCGCGGATCTTCTCCTCCATCCGAAGGAGCTTCTGCGTCTCACCCTCCAGCAGCCGGGTCACCGGGATGCCCGTCCACTTCGCGACGACCTCGGCGATATCCTCCTCGTCCACTTCCTCCTTGAGCATCATACCTTCCTTCTGGATCGCCTCGACCTTCGCCCGCTCGGCTTCGAGCTCCTTCTGCAGCTGCGCGATGACCCCGTAGCGGAGCTCTGCCACCTTGCCCAGGTCGCCCTTCCGCTCGGCTTGCTGCTCCTCCACCCGCTTCTGCTCCAGGCGCTCTTTGATCTCTCGCATCTTCTTGATGATGGCCTTCTCCCGCTCCCAGCGGGCTTTCATGGCCCCCGATCGCTCCCGGAGGTTGGCCAGCTCTCCTTCCAGGGTCGCCAGGCGCTCGCGGGAACCGGGATCGGTCTCTTTGCGGAGGGCCTCCCGTTCCACCTCGAGCTGTCGGATCCGTCGCTCGACCTCGTCGATCTCGGTCGGCATGCTGTCGATCTCCATCCTGAGGCGCGAGGCGGCCTCGTCGACGAGATCGATGGCCTTGTCCGGCAGGAACCGATCGCTGATGTAGCGATGACTGAGGACAGCGGCGGCCACCAGGGCCGAGTCCTTGATCCGGACCCCGTGGTGGACCTCGTACTTCTCCTTGAGGCCCCGGAGGATCGAGATGGTGTCTTCGACCGACGGCTCCCCGACGACGATCGGCTGGAACCGCCGTTCGAGCGCCGGGTCTTTCTCGATCCGCTTCCGGTACTCATCCAGCGTGGTGGCCCCGATGCAGCGGAGCTCGCCGCGGGCCAGGGCCGGCTTGAGCATATTCGAGGCGTCCACCGCCCCTTCGGCGCCCCCGGCCCCGACCAGGGTGTGTAGCTCGTCGATGAAGCAGATGATCTGCCCCTCGGATTCGGTGATCTCCTTGAGGACCGCCTTGAGCCGGTCCTCGAATTCCCCGCGGTATTTCGAGCCGGCGACGATGGAGCCGATGTCCAACGCGACGACCCGCTTGTTCTTCAAAGTTTCGGGGACGTCGCCGTTCACGATCCGCTGCGCCAGCCCTTCGACGATGGCGGTCTTCCCCACGCCCGGCTCCCCGATCAGGACGGGGTTGTTTTTCGTCCGACGAGACAGGACGTGGATGACGCGGCGGATCTCGTCATCGCGCCCGATGACCGGGTCCAGCTTCCCCTTCCGCGCGAGATCCGTCAGATCCCGGCTGTACCGCTCGAGGGCCTGGTATTTTTCCTCCGGGTGCGGGTCGGTCACCCGCTGCCCACCGCGAAGCGCTGAAAGGGCCGAGTAGATGCGGTCCTTGCTGACCCCGGCCTCCTTGAGGATCCGCTCCGTAGCCCCACCGGCCTGGTCCACCATGACCAGGAGGAGGTGTTCGGTCGAGACGTACTGGTCCTTCAGATGTGTCGCCTCCTGGAGGGCCGCGTCCAGGACCTTTTGGAGTCGGGGAGTGATGTACTCGGCGCCTCCGCCGCCATGCACCTTGGGGCGCCGTGTTAGCTCTTCCGTGAGTTGCGTGCGCAACTGGGAAAGGTTCGCACCGAGTTTTTGGAGGAGCGGGGGGATCACCCCCTCGCGTTGTTCGAGCAGGGCCAGCAGGAGGTGTTCCACATCGATGGCCTGATGGCCCATCTCGACTGCCTGGCGACGGGCGGCATCGATGGCCTCTTGGGCCTTCACGGTGAATTGATCGAGGCGCATGCGTTCTTTCCTCTCAATAAGGGGATGGTAAGGCTAGCACGCTGCGAGAGCCCTTGTCAATCGGCCCACCAGGCCCGCTCTTCGCAACCAGACCCGCTGGACCGATTCGTTGACAACTCCTGTCTCCTCTCTCTATCATAGGCCTCTATCATAGGGGGACCAGGAGAGGCAGAGGGGTCAGGGTCGAGATGACCAAGGCGGAGCGAATCCAGAGAGCCGTAGGGCGAAAGCCGGTGGACCGCCCTCCCGTGAGCTTTTGGCGTCACTTTCCCCACCTCGACGAGGATCCCTACGCGCTGGCCGAGGCGCTCCTCGCCTTTCACGCCCGATACGACCTCGATTTCATCAAGGTGATGCCCACCGGCGTCTACTGCGTCGAGGATTGGGGCTGCCGGGTCGCCTACCAGGGGGACAACGATGGCTCGCGGGTCTGTGTTGATCACGCGGTCAGGCGCCCGGGTGACTGGGCGAACCTCCGCCCCCTCGATCCCGAGGCGGGGGCGTTGGGTCGGGAGCTCACGTGTCTTCGTCAGGTCGTGAAGGGGCGGCCCGATGACGCGCCGGTCCTTCAGACAGTCTTCAGCCCCCTCTCCATCGCGAAGAAGCTCGCCGGCGACGAACGATTTCTGGCGGACCTCCGGGAAAGACCCGCACTGATCCATGGGGCCCTCGAGGTGATCACCGAGACGATGAGTCGGTATGCGGCCGCCTGCCTGCAATCGGGAGGGGACGGAATCTTTTTCGCGACCCAGGTGGCATCGTCCGGTCTCTTGACCGCCGACGAGCATCACCGCTTTGCGGAACCGTACGACCGACGGGTCCTGGAGCAGATGGCCGGGCGGAGTCCCTTTTCGGTACTCCACGTCCATGGCCTGAACATCCCATTCGACGTGATGGCAACCTATCCGGTTCCGGCCATCAACTGGCACGACCGGCGCACGCCGCCCTCCCTTCGTGAGGCACAGCAGCGCTATCGCGGCGCGGTTGTGGGGGGGCTCAATGAAGTCGAAACCCTTCGGGACGGGCCCGAGGGGGCCGTGCGGGCCCAGGTGAAGGATGCCCTGGGAGAGACGAGAGGTCTCGGGCATATCCTGGCCCCGGGGTGTGTCGTTCCTCTGGACGTTCCCGAGACCCATTTGAAGGCGATCCGAGCCGCTGTCGAGGACCTGCAATGACCGGCCATTCGGTGGAAGAGGCGATCCGAGCCGTTCGCGAGGGGCGGATGGTGGTCCTGGCCGACGACGAGGCCAAGGAGAGTGAGGGGGTGTTGATCTTATCGGCCGAGCGGGCGACCCCCGAGGCGGTCAACTTCATGGCCCGGGAAGCCAGAGGGATCATCTGTGTTGCCCTCAACGGCGCGCGTCTCGACGCCCTCAAGATCCCCGTCATGGTCCCGGAGCGGCAGGGGTCCGGTGACATCACCTATTGTGTGTCGGTGGATGCCAGGGCGGGAACGACGACCGGCATCTCTGCCTTTGACCGGGCC
>JAKEGQ010000166.1 GCA_022615475.1 Candidatus Methylomirabilota bacterium
CAGGATGAGCGCTTCGGCGGCCGGCACCTCCACCTCGCCGGTCTTGAGGTGTACATTCTCGGTCCCTGGAGGGCGGCGGCGGACCTGGCCCGTCACGGCGACCACATACTCAGACCGCATCCGCCTGGCGGTCTCGTAGGCGTCAGAGCCGTGCTCGGGCCCAAAGAGGATCTGAACAATCCCTTCGCGGTCCCGGAGGTCCACGAAGACGAGGCCCCCGTGATCCCTCCTCCGGTGGACCCAGCCCATCAGCGTGACGGTCTCGCCGACCTTTTCCGCCGTCACCTCTCCGCAATAATAGCTTCGTCTCACCTTCGCCCACTCCCGACGTTCAACAATCCGCTATTAGCGCGCCTATCCCCGCTTCACCCCTGTCAGATGCTCCACCACTGTCCCCAACGGAATGGACTCCTGGCCTCCCCCCTGCATATCCTTCAGAGTCACCTCGCCCCTCTTCTGCTCATCCTCCCCCAGGATGAGGCAATACCGAAATCGCTCCTTGTCGGCCTGGCGGAGCTGGGATCGCAGGCTCCGATCCCCTTCCCCTGTCAGGTCCAGCCCTGTCCGGACACTGGCTCGCCTGAGTCTCTGCGCGAGGAGGAACCCGTGCCGGTCAAGCCCGAGGCCCAGTGTGGCGACGAAGACCCCCTCGAGGGGCTGGTCCCCGACGGTCTTCCTGTCCTTATCTTTTCCTGCCAACGAGGCCACAACCCGCTCGAGACCTACGGCAAACCCGATGCCCGGGACAGCCTTGCCGGCGATCTCTTCAGAGAGCCCATCGTAGCGCCCCCCGCCGGCAACCGCGTTCTGCGCTCCCAGGGCCGGGTTGACGAGCTCAAAGGCCGTCCGCGTGTAATAGTCGAGCCCTCTCACGAGGCGCGGATCTATTTCGTACTTCACCTCCAGAGCATCCAGGAGTTCCCGCAGCCGTCGGAAGTGATCGGCGCACGGATCGCACAGGAAGTCTATGCTCTTTGGCGCATCGGCCGTCACCGCTCGGCACCCGGGCGTCTTACAGTCCAGCACCCGGAGCGGATTACGGCCCAGGCGTTCCTGGCAGTCGCGACAGAGCTTGGCTTTCCGGGAACGCAAGAATGCTGTGAGCCGTTCGATATAGGACGGCCGGCACGAGGGATCGCCTATGCTGTTCAAGTAAAGCGCCAGGTCGGGGAGGCCCCATTCTTCGAAGAGATGCAGGAGCAACGCCAGCATTTCGGCATCAACCCTCGGGCTTTCAACACCGATCGCCTCCACCCCGATCTGATGGAACTGCCGGAACCGGCCCGCCTGGGGGCGTTCGTGGCGGAACATGGCACCGATGTAGTAGACCTTGAGCGGCTTCCCTTCTGACAGGAGGCTATGTTCGTGCACCGCCCGGACCACGGGCGCCGTGGCCTCTGGCCGAAGCGTTAAGCTTTCGCCGCCCTTATCGGTGAAGGTGTACATCTCCTTCTGGACGATGTCGGTCCCCTCGCCGATCCCGCGGACAAAGAGCTCGGTCCGCTCAAAAATAGGTGTACGGATCTCGCGGTAGCCGTAGTTCTCCAGGACGCGCCGCGACTCGGTCTCTACACGCTGCCAGCGAGCGATCTCGGCGGGCAGAATGTCGGGAGCCCCACGGACACCCTTGATCATCCGCCGGATCTCGCGCATCCAATCTCCTCGGACCGTCCGCACTCCCCCCACATTCCACGAGGCTGGAGTGGGAGGAAACGGGCGCGCTCCTGATATGAAGGAGACGGAGAAGGTTTAGTAGATGGGATTGCGGTCAAAGCGGTGGATGGCCTCAATGAACCGGACCGTTCCCGACTTGGATCGCATCACCAGCGAGTGGGTCTTTGCCCCTCCACCGAAGAACCGGACCCCCTTCAGGAGATCGCCGTCGGTGACCCCGGTCGCGGTGAACGTGACCTCTGCTCCCCGGGCGAGATCCGTAATGGTGAGGACTCGATCCACGTCCCTCAGGCCGGTCCGGCGGACCCGCTCGACGTCCCTTTCGCTCGCCGGTTTGAACTGCGCCTGCATGTCCCCACCCAGACATCGGAGCGCCGCCGCCGCCAGCACCCCTTCCGGAGCCCTACCGACCCCCATGAGGACGTCCACACCGGAATTTTCGAGGGCCGTGGCGATTGCCGCGGAGAGGTCACCATCCTGAATCAGCTTGATCCGAGCCCCCGCCTCGCGGGCCGTCCGGATGAGGTCGACGTGGCGAGGACGGTCGAGGATGACGACGGTGAGATCCTCGACATAGCACTTCATCGTCTCGGCGATGGATCTGAGATTCGCCTCTGGCCCCGCAGTGATATCGATGGCCCCCAACGCCTTAGGTCCGACTGCAATCTTCTCCATGTAGACATCCGGGGCGGGAAAGAGGCACCCCTTTTCGGCGAGGGCAACCGCCGCCAGGGCGTTCGCGCGCCCGTCGGCGACAATGGAGGCCCCTTCGAGCGGCTCCGCCGCCACATCCAGCCGCGGATCCTTGCCAGACCCGACCTGTTCGCCGACATACAGGGTGGGCGTCTCTCCCTTTTCGCCCCGCCCGATCACCACGGTCCCGGCGAACTCGACCACATCAAAGGCGCGGCGCATGGCGTCGAGGGCTGTTTGCTCGGCGAGCTGCTTTTTCCCCCGTCCCATCCATCGCGCCGACGAGAGCGCGGCGGCCTCCGTCACCCGCACCACATCAAGTGCCAGATTCCGTTCCATGAATAAGTCCCCCGAGCGTCGTAAAAACCTTGATCTCTCAGCTACTTACGGCGCCCGCACAGTATAAAAGAGGCCCAGAGAGAAGTCAAGCAG
>JAKEGQ010000167.1 GCA_022615475.1 Candidatus Methylomirabilota bacterium
GATGCGACCCATCACACCGTTTATGTGGACTTTGTTCGGGGCGGGCGGGACGATCGCAGCGCTCCTTTTCCCCATTCACCTCTTCTTGAGCGGGTTGGCCTTTCCGTTGGGGGTGCTCGAAGCCCCCAGCTACGATGTCCTGTACGGCCTGGTGCGACACCCGCTCACACGGCTGTACCTCCTGGTCGTCATTACCCTTCCGCTGTTCCACTGGGCCCATCGGTTCCGCTATACGCTCTACGATGTCCTGCAATTGAAACACCTGTACCGCCTCATCGCGGTGTTGTGCTACAGTGCCGCCCTTCTCGGAAGCGCCGTAGCGGCCTACACGGTGTGGTATATTCCCTAGTGCCGTTCCAACGCTTCTCACCTGAGACAGAGATATGCGATGATAAGACTGAAACGGACCCTGTCCGTGTTGAATGCTCCGCTACCTCGATGGGGATTGACGACGTATAATAATATAAGCAGTGCATAATGGCAGGGGAGGACCCGCAATGAAGTACCGTGACGAATTTGGCGCCAAGCGTTCCCTCGAGGGCATTGGTGGCACCCTCGCTTACTTTGATATCAACGCCCTCGAGAAGCGGGGGATCGCCCGCGTCTCAACACTCCCTTTCTCGATCAAGGTCATGCTGGAGAGCATCCTGCGCAACGTGGACGGATACCAGGTGCTGCCCGGGGACGTGGAGGCCCTCGCCCGTTGGCAGCCGGAGCCGGGAGAGATCAACGTGCCCTTGATGCTGGCCCGGGTGGTTCTCCAGGACTTCACCGGCGTGCCGGTGGCCGTGGACCTGGCAGCCATGCGAAGCGCTATGGCCCATCTGGGGGCCGACCCCAAGCGGATCAACCCCTTGGTCCCCGCGGACCTGGTGATCGACCACTCGGTCCAGGTGGATGTCTTCGGGACGCGCGACGCCTTCCGCGCCAACGTGGAGAAGGAGTATGAGCGCAACGGCGAGCGGTATGCGCTGCTCAAGTGGGCGCAGAGGTCGCTCGCCAATTTCCGGGTGGTGCCACCCGGGGCTGGGATCGTCCACCAGGTGAATCTCGAGTACCTCGCCAAGGTGGTCATGACCCAGCGAAGGAATGGGGAGACCACCGCGTTTCCCGACACCCTGGTGGGGACCGACTCGCACACCACCATGATCAACGGCCTGGGGGTGCTGGGCTGGGGCGTGGGCGGCATAGAGGCCGAGGCGGTGATGGTGGGACAGCCCTACTATATGCTGGCCCCCAAGGTGGTGGGCTTCAAGCTCACGGGAGAGCTCCCCGAGGGTGCCACGGCGACCGACCTCGTCCTGACCGTGACCCAGATCCTGCGCCGGCAAGGGGTGGTGGACAAGTTTGTCGAGTTCTACGGCCCGGGTCTCCGCAAGCTGTCGGTGGCAGACCGGGCCACCATCGCCAACATGTCTCCCGAATACGGCGCCACCATGGGCTTCTTCCCGGTGGACGAGGAGACGTTAGCCTATCTTCGCCTCACGGGGCGGGACCCTGCGCTGGTAGACTTGGTCGAGCGATACACCAAGGCCGTGGGCCTCTTCGTGACAGATAGGACACCAGAGCCCCTCTTCTCCACGACCCTGCAGCTCGACATGTCCACCGTGGAGCCCAGCCTGGCAGGGCCGAAGCGCCCCCAGGACCGGGTGCCTCTGAAGGAAGCGAAGAAAAGCTTCCTCGAGCACCGGATGAGACCCCTCACGGAACGGGGCTTCGGACTGAAAGAGGGGGAGCTCCAGAAGCGAGTCAGCGTGAAGCGAGACGGCGAAACGTTTGACGTCGCCCATGGCTCGGTGGTCATTGCGGCCATCACTTCGTGTACCAACACCTCCAATCCTTCGGTGATGCTGGGGGCGGGGCTTTTGGCCAAGAACGCATTGGAGGCGGGTCTCCACGTTCCACCCTGGGTGAAGACCTCCTTGGCCCCAGGCTCCAAAGTCGTCACCGACTACCTTCAGGCCTCGGGATTGATGCCCTCCTTGGAGGCGCTCCGCTTCCACCTGGTGGGATATGGCTGCACCACGTGCATCGGCAACTCGGGCCCCCTGCCGGAGGACATCGGCAAAGCCGTCGATCAGGGAAATCTGGTCGGCGTGGCTGTCCTCTCCGGGAACCGGAACTTTGAAGGGCGGATCCATCCCCAAGTAAAAGCTAACTATTTGGCCTCGCCCATGCTGGTCGTGGCGTACGCCCTCGCCGGGCGGATCGACATTGACTTCGGCAGCGAGCCGGTGGGCTATGGCCGGAGCGGTAAGCCCGTCTCCCTCAGGGATATCTGGCCGACCCAGGAACAGATCCGGGAGGCGATTCGAAAGACCTTGGACCCCAAGATGTTCAAGGAGGAGTACGGCAAAGTGTTCGACGGGGATGAGCATTGGAAGACGCTACCCGCCTCCGAGACCGAGCTCTACACCTGGAACCCCGACTCGACCTACATTCAGGAACCCCCCTTCTTCCAGGACCTGACGCTCGAGCCTCCGCCTGTCCGGAATATCCGTGGGGCCCGGGTGTTGGTGGTCGCCGGTGACTCTGTGACCACCGACCACATCTCTCCTGCCGGCTCGTTCTCGGCCACCAGCCCTGCGGGCCAGTACCTGGTCAGCAAAGGGGTCTCGCCGAAGGACTTCAACTCCTATGGCTCCCGCCGCGGCAACCACGAGGTGATGATGCGGGGCACCTTCGCCAACATCCGCTTCAAGAACCTCCTCCTCGACGGGGTGGAGGGATGGGACACCCTGAAGTTTCCCGAAGGGAGACAGATGAGTATCTTTGACGCTGCGATGAAGTACAAGGCGGAAGGCACCCCCTTGGTCATCTTTGCCGGCAAGGAGTACGGCTCAGGCTCGAGCCGCGACTGGGCCGCCAAGGGGCCGTATCTTCTAGGGGTCAGGGCGGTGATCGCCGAGTCTTTTGAGCGGATCCACCGCTCCAACCTGATAGGGATGGGCGTGCTGCCCCTGCAGTTCAAAGCGGAGGAGAGCGTACAAACGCTGGGCCTCACCGGTCGAGAGGTGTATGACATCCTGGGCCTGGAGGAAGGTCTTCGGCCGGGTAAGGAGTTCACCGTCGTGGCCCGGCGAGAAGGTGGGGGAGAGGTGCGGTTTACGGCCATCGCCCGGGTCGATACCCCCGTGGAGGTGGACTATTACAAGAACGGTGGCATTCTTCAGACCGTGCTGCGTCGCCTCGTCAAAGCGCCCCACGGGGTTCAGGCGAGCGGTCCCACGGGATGATCGAGAGACCGCATCATGTCGTCATCATCGGAGGCGGGTTTGGGGGGCTGTATGCGGCGAAATCGCTGAAGCGCGCACCGGTGCAAGTCACGCTCATCGACCGTCGCAACTTTCACCTATTTCAGCCCCTCCTGTATCAAGTGGCGACCGGGGGGCTCTCGCCAGCCAACATCGCCGCCCCCCTGAGGGCCATTCTCAAGCGCTACGAAAACATCCGAGTGCTCTTAGGCGAGGCGATCGACATCGATGTGTCGAACCGTCGGGTGGTGTTGAGTGATGGCGAGGTCGGCTACAATACGTTGATCGTCGCCGCCGGCGTCCGTCACCACTACTTCGGGCGCAACGACTGGGAGGAGCTGGCCCCCGGGCTGAAAACGATCGAAGACGCCACGGAGATTCGGCGACGGGTTTTGCTGGCGTTTGAGGCCGCTGAACGTGAGGATGATCCTGAGAAACTCCGGGGCTGGTTGACCTTTGTCGTCGTTGGCGGGGGGGCGACGGGGGTTGAGCTGGCCGGCACGCTGGGGGAGATCGCCAGGCACACGCTCAAGCACGACTTCCGCGCCATCAACCCCGCCGACGCCCGGATTGTGCTGGTGGAGGGGATGGACCGGGTTTTGCCCCCGTATCCCCCGACCCTCTCGGCGAGGGCCGAAGCGGCGCTCAACCGGTTGGGGGTGACCGTCCGGACCGGTGCGATGGTGACCGACATTGACGCCAATGCCGTAACCATCCGGTCTGGTGAGCAGCGTGAGCGGATCCCCACCCGAACGGTCCTGTGGGCGGCCGGCGTTCAGGCGTCTGCCCTGGGCGGCATCGTCGCGTCTGCCACAGGCGCAGCCGTTGACCGCGTCGGCCGCGTAGCAGTAGAGCCGGACCTGAGTGTCGCAGGGCATCCGGAGATCTTCGTGATCGGCGACCTGGCCCTTTTCAGTCATCAGACCGACAAGCCGCTCCCTGGCGTGGCGCCGGTGGCCATGCAGCAGGGCCGGTACGTGGCCACCCTGATCGTGCGTCGGCTTCGGGGGGAGACCATGCCCCCGTTCCGCTACAGAGATTATGGCAGCATGGCCACGATCGGGAGGGCCGAGGCGGTGGCCGACCTGGGCTGGGTCCGATTCTCCGGATTTCCCGCCTGGCTGGCCTGGTTGTTCATTCACCTGATCCACTTGGTGCAGTTCCAGAACCGGTTACTCGTGCTCATCCAGTGGGCGTGGAACTACTTCACCTGGAACCGCTACGCCCGACTCATCACGGGGAAGAACCCGCTGCCATTGTTGCGCTGAGGACCGGGGAAGGGCCGAGAGCGTATCAAGATGTGGCAGGATTTTCACGGTCCCAATGCCGGTTACGTGTTGGAGCTCTATGACCGCTATCGCCAGGATCCCAACGCCGTCGATGCCGCCACCAGGGCTTATTTTGACCGGTGGACGCCGCCGGTGGACGGCGCGCCAGTTGGGGCGGCCATGGCCACCGCGAAGATCGTCGGCGTCGTAGAGCTCGCCCACTCGATTCGTGCGTTTGGACATCTGGCCGCGCGACTCGACCCCTTGGGCAGCCCACCCCGCGGCGACCCGGCGCTCGAGCTGGCACCCCATGGGTTGACCGAAGAGGACCTGCGCCAAATGCCGGCTGGGCTCATCCATGGCCCC
>JAKEGQ010000168.1 GCA_022615475.1 Candidatus Methylomirabilota bacterium
ATCAACCCGGGCAACTCTGGTGGCCCGCTCTTGAATCGGTGCGGAGAGGTCATCGGGATCGCCACGTCGGTCCTGATCGACGCCCAGGACATCGGCTTTGCCATTCCGATCAACGTCGCCAGACAGGTCCTGCCGCAGCTGGTGGAGGAGGGGCGTGTCGTCCGTCCCTGGCTAGGCGTGGGCGGCAAGAACATCGGACCAGAAGTCAGGGCGATCATCAGGATGCCCCTCGTCGACGGCTTTCTGGTGGAGACGATTGAACCGGGGAGCCCCGCCGAAGCGCTAGGGTTGCAGCAGGGCGAGCTGCCAATCACGATCGGGGACGAGCAGTTCCTCTTCGGAGGCGACATCATCACTGCCGCCAACGGACAACTCTTGGATGATCCAGACAAATTTGCGAACTTCGTTCGATCGTTGAAGGTTGGTGATACTGTTCGCTTGACCCTCTATCGCGGCGGGGTGACGCGTCAGGTCGAGCTCCGTCTTCCGGAGCGACCCATCTTGCCGGGCGATCTCCCCTCCGATGGTCAACGCTCGCTATCGCCGTCTGTGGGGCATCGTTTCGGGCGGCGGGCCCACCATTAAACCCGAGGGCAGAGGAGGCACAGTCCCCGCGCGGCCGCTACCGTCCTCGAGGGGAGTCGAGACCTCAACCGCAGCCCCGCGCGTCTGACGTCGCTCCAGGAATGCTCTCAAAATGCGGCCGCGGACGTCGCCCGCCTCGTGCGTGTGGACGGTGAAGATCCCGTGGATGATCAGCTGGTCCTCTTTCTGGTAGAAGCCCACGTCGATCACCTCGTGACCACCCCTGGTGATGGCCGTGCGCATATCCTCTTCAACGGTATCAAGGTGGGTAAAGGGTCGCGTCTCGTAGGCGACGACCTCATCGGTAATCTGTTCGCCGTAAATGACGAGGGGGCTGTTGACCAGAGTGAAGTTCGGAACCTTGACCATGCGCCCGGTCCGGACGCTGGGCAGGCGCTCGCCGTCGCCCACCTCGTGCAAAGTGGTACGGACGACTCCAACCTTAATGACGTCGCCTTTCAGGGTAATGGCCGGCATGATCAGGACTTTGATGCGAACGCCAGGTTTCACCTGCCTCATACACCGCAGGATGACACCCCCAAGCAAGCTGGCCAGATAGTCCTTGAAGACTAACGAGATGCCAGTGGCCGCGATCAGGATGCTGAATACCGAGATAAGCGTCTGATTCAACATAGGCTACAACCGGTTTGAGTCATCTCCCATCGACGGAAGTATGCAGGAACAATGCCAGCATGAGGCGGGAGGGTACCGAGGGAAGGTGCCTGAACCAGCGCAGCATCACGAGCCGGAACGACGAGGATCGCCCGTTTTTTCTTCCCCGTGTTCGAGGAAGGCCAAGGCTCGCTCCACCTGCTGCCGGTTCCCCACCAGAACGAGCACCTCGCCCGCCGCGATCCGGTGGTCCGGCCCGGGGTTGGCCCAGACCCTTCCGTTCCGGATCACCGCCACCACCGAGGCGCCTGTCCGATGCCGGATGTGTAGCTCGCCCAGAGTCTTGCCCGTAGTGGAGGTCGCCTCTCGGGCCAGGTACGTCTCCATATCGACCTGCGCAAAGAGCCGGGCCACATCCGCCTGCTGCAGTGGAGGCATCTGCAACTGGCGCAGCATTTCGTATCGCTCTCCCCGTACCTTGTCCACCTGTTCTTCGATCGCCGTCCGGGGGACATGATAACGGCGCAGAACGCGCGCAAAGAGCTCGATGGACGTCTCGAACTCTTCTGCGATCACCTCATCCGCTCCCAGACGGTGCAATTCGTCGATCTCAGCCTCGTACCGGGTCCGGACGACGATGTGGAGGTGGGGATTGAGCTCCCGGGCCAGCCGGACCGCCCGACGGATCGAGGGGGGGTCAGAGATGGCCACCACCAGGGATCGGGCGTGCTGGATCATCAGGTGCTTCAGGACCTCTCGGCTCGAGACGTCCCCGTAATAGATGGGCTCTCCCATCCTGCGCATCCGCCTCACGGTCTCGCCGTTCATCTCCAGAATACAATAGGGCACCTGCGTTGCCTTGAGGACCCGGGAGAGGTTCCGACCGGTAGGACCGTACCCCACGATGATCACGTGGTCGCGGAGTTCCACTCCCTCAGGTCGAAGGTCTTGGAAGCTCCGCCCCGGAAACCTCCGCTCGATCCAGCGCAGGCGGCCGACCCGCCGCGCCAGCGTCGGGCTCACCTCAATCATGAACGGAGTCAGGAGAAGGCTGACGACCGAGGCAGAGAGGAAATACTGATTGACCTGTGGAGTGATGAGTCCCCACTCCCATCCGACGCGAGAAAGGACAAAGGAGAACTCTCCCACCTGGGCGAGCGCGCACCCCACCAACGCAGCCACGCGCAGGGGATACCCGAGTGCCAGAACGCTCCCGACGGCCACGACCGTCTTGCCGATCAGGATAGCCGATAGCGTCCCGGCGACCGCGAACGGGTGGGCCAAGAGGGTGCCCGCATCCATCAACATCCCGACCGAGATGAAGAACAGGCTACTGAGACTATCCCGCAGGGGCACGATGTTCGCGAGGGCCTGATGGCAATACTCCGATTCGGCGATGACCATTCCCGCGAGGAATGCCCCCAGGGCAAGGGAGAGGCCGATCTGTGCCGTGGCCCAGGCGGTCCCCAGGCAGATGAGGATGATAGAGATGATAAAGACCTCCGGACTCCTGAGCTTTACCACCTCAAAGAGGATCCTCGGGACGAGGAAGCGGGAGAGGAAAAAGATCAGGGTGACTGTGAAGACGACCTTGCTCAGCACCCAGAGGACGACGACCGGACTCGAGGCCTCTTTGCCGCTCAGGAGTGGGGTGAGGAGCATCAGGGGAACAACACAGAGATCTTGGAAGAGGAGGATCCCGACGGTAAAGCGGCCTTGCGGCGAGTCGATCTCTCCTCGGTCCATCAGAATCTTGAGCACGATGGCGGTACTCGA
>JAKEGQ010000019.1 GCA_022615475.1 Candidatus Methylomirabilota bacterium
GGCGATCACCTTGTGCGCACCCGGATCCGGCCCGGTAAAGATGCCGTTGCCGCCTGCATCCGTGCTGGCCCAGAAGGCCACTACGCCTTCGTCATTGATGGAGGGGGCACTGCCGAAGCTGTTAAAGGGGCCACTGTGGTCGGCGATCTTTGTGGTCGTGGTCCCGTTGCTCACAAAGATACCGCTGCCACCCGCATCCAGGTCGGCGAAGAAGGCGACGGCGCCTTCGTTGTTGAGGGATGGGAATAATCCGAGGCGGGAGTACGGGCCGCTCGTGTGAGCAATCATCTTGGGTGTCGTCCCCGTCCCATCCCATCGAAAGATGCCGCTCCCCGCCGCATCGAAACCAAGAAAGGCCACCGCACCTCGGTCGCTGAGCGAGGGGTTATCACGGAACCTGCTAGAGAGACCGGGCGCATGGGCAATAGGCGTGATCGTGGTCCCCTCGCTCATGAAGAGACCGCTGCCGGTGTTGTTTTGAACCCAGAACGCCACCGCGCCGTCGTCGTTGACGGAGGGATTATCCCCGGGCAACCCAACCGCGATGGTCACGATCATGCTCCCGCCAGTCTTGACGATGGCGTTAGCGCCTACATCGAGGGAGACCCTGAAAGCGAGGATGCCACTATCGCTTAGGGAGGGCGCACCGAAGTGAGAGAAGGGAGGACCGCTGCTGTCGGCAATGGTCGTTGTCCCGCTCCCATTTCCCGTGAAGACGCCCGAGGGTCCTCCCGAAGCGAGCTTGGCCGAGAAGGCGACAACCCCGTCGTTATTGAGAGCGGGCGGGCCGAAGAAGTCGCTAAAGTCGCCAGCGGTATCGGCAATCTTCGTGAACTTGTACTTGTAATCCGCGGCCTCGGTCTTCGCGATGCCACCGACCAGCAGCCCCAGCATCGCGGCAAACGCAATAAGGTGTTGTCTATTGGAACCCATTGACTTTCTGGCCATCACAAGAACCTCCTTGCAGCGGAGGCCCTGAATCCCCCGCACACTGAGAGGCTCCGCTGCTCTTTTGACCGCCTCAACCACACAAGGATCAAAGGACGTGCCAGGATTTGCCCTTAGTTCGAGACGGTCGACCAACTGACAACTTAATAACGCGAATTCGAGTGCTTGGAGGGCTTTGGTCTCAGGCCGGGTTGGAGGAGGAAGGTGACTCCCGTAGGACATCCCGTACGACATACTGTCCGACGAGTACCCTTTTCGTGACGACTTGGCCGACCTCGCCGGCGGCGAGTGGACAGCAAGGTTTGGGCCATGTGGGCCCTGCGGAGGTGCGCTCCCGCCCGCTACAGCACGATAGACGGCACCGGGAAACACGTGGGGATCTTGCCAGCACCAGCCTGTTTTCCGGCATGCTGCTTGCTCGTTCTTGACTCGCAGAACGCCGTCACCGCCGGCAAGGCGGCCCAGCAACCAGCCGGGGCGATGTGAGGCTGGGCAAGTGCAGGAGTGGAGTGCGGAATAAAGAAGGCGTCCTGCGTCAAGCAGTCTCGGACTTCATTGAGCTGAAGCTCCAAGAACGCGACGAAGCGGCGCTCGTCTGGCTGCTCCAGCGGGCGATTCACGTGCTATTGCAGCTTTACCCGCCGAAGAACGCAGCACAGGAGATCAGGAGACGCGTCGAGGAAATGCTGCCGGAGGGCGAGCGAAACCCCGGCTCGAATCGGGGCTGAAACTTATCTAGCGCTGGAGGGATTTCGTCGGGCAGTGCGTAGCAGGCGGGGGTCAGACTGAGCTACCCCTCTTGGCGCTACCCCTCCTTGCCTAGTCCTTAGACGTAAAAAGAGAAGGGGACGGCCGCTTACCCCGACCGTCCCCCCGCAGGGAATTGCGGAATCCAGGTTACTTAGCCTTCTTCTTGACGTTTATCGGCTTCCCCTCGATGATCTCGTATTCCACGATATCGCCGGTCTTCAGGTTTTCTTGTACGACCTTTTCTGCTGCAATCTCCCAGGTTTTTCCGTCAGCCCCTTTGACGACCACGACTTCCTTTTGCACTGCGGTGACTGTCCCGCTCGCCTTCATTCCGGCCAGAGCGAGCGTGGATGCCACGAACAGTACGGCAAAGGCACAGGTGAGGATCTTCATAAACTTGCGATGCATCACAGTCTCCTCTTATACACACGGGTTAGGGTCTGTCTTCATTCCATACTAACCATGCTGAAAGTCACCTCCCGTTGCTCACCCCCTTTCCTCGGTTGGGATCAAAAAGCCCACTCTTCTCCTGCCCGGGGTCGCCTATAACCGCAACCTCCATGCCATGGACGGAGAGGGATTCAGGGACGTGGGGCATGACCGCTCTGTATTCAAGGAGTTGATAGGGAAGCCTCAATCCAAGTGTGAGAGGTCAATGAAGCTTGCAAAGCAGGCAGCCGTGTAAGGTTTACATGGCGGGCATGCTAAGCATAGTAAAAGTTACCCGTGCAAGCGTCTCCCAGACTCTACTACGGCTAAAGGGTGGTGTCAAATGAAATGCTTTACCTTTGGCGCGGTTGACTGCAGACCCCCGCAGCATCTTTGCCCGTGAACGAGGTGTCCGGTGGGGAACGCTCGGGCGCGCCATGGGGGCAGCGGCGAAAAATTCCTTGTTTGGTGATAGGTTCGTGGATATAGTGATTTGGCACTTTGCCAGCCATCCCCCAACTGACCAGCCATCACGGGAGCAGGAGGAACCAGCGATGTCGTTTCGGGATCTTCGGGAGTTCCTTCGGGTCCTTGAGCAGGAAGGGGAGTTGAAACGCATTACCGCGCCCGTCGATCCGATCCTCGAGATCGCCGAGATCACCGACCGGGTCACAAAGGCGGGTGGTCCTGCCCTGCTCTTTGAGCGCGTCAAGGGCTCGAGCTTTCCGCTCCTGATCAACACCTTTGGCACCGAGCGGCGGATGAACCTCGCCCTGGGGGTCAAGACCCTCGAAGAGCTCGGGGACGTGCTCACGGAACTCCTAGAGGTGAAAACCCCGGAAAGCCTCCTCGACAAGATCCGGCTCATCCCGAAATTGAAAGACCTGGGTAGCGCCTTCCCCAAGCGGGTGAAAGATGGCCCCTGCAAAGAGGTCATTATCCGGGACCATCTCCGCCTTGACATCTTTCCCATCATTCAGTGCTGGCCGCAGGATGGGGGGCGGTATATCACGTTTCCGCTCGTCTTCACCAAGGACCCGGAGACCGGCATCCGCAACGTCGGGACGTACCGGATGCAGGTCTTTGACGACAAGACCACCGCCATGCACTGGCATACCCACAAGGGGGGGGCGGCCCACTACCGGAAATACAAACGACTGGGGAAGCGGATCGAGGTTGCAATCGCGCTCGGCTGTGACCCCGCCACCACCTTTGCTGCCACGTTGCCCCTCCCTGAGGGGGTGGACGAACTGATCGCGGCCGGATTCCTCCGAAAGGCACCCGTTGAACTGGTCAAATGTGAAACCATAGATATGGAGGTCCCCGCCACTGCCGAGATCATCCTCGAGGGATACGTGGATCCAGAGGAGCTACGCGTCGAAGGGCCGTTCGGCGATCATACCGGCTTTTACTCTCTCCCGGACCAGTTTCCGGTCTTCCACCTGACCTGTATCACCCACAGGCGAAGTCCCATCTACCAGACGATCATCGTGGGCAAGCCGGTCCAGGAGGATTGCTTCATGGGGGCGGCGATCGAACGCCTCTTCCTCCCCCTGATGAAAAAACAGCTCCCCGAGGTGGTGGACTTCCACATGCCCTTCGAGGGGGTCTTCCATAATCTGATGATCGTGGCCATCGATAAGCAGTACCCGGGCCATGCCCGAAAGGTGATGCACGCCATCTGGGGGACGGGACAGGCCATGTTCACCAAGGTGATCGTGGTGGTGGATCGGGACGTGAACGTCCGGAATCTCTCGGAGGTCACCTGGAAGGCGCTGAACCACATCGATCCCGAGCGAGACATCCAGTTCGTCTTGGGGCCGGTGGAGACGCTGGACCACGCCAGCCGCCTCCCGCTCTACGGGTCCAAGATGGGTGTGGATGGGACCCGGAA
>JAKEGQ010000020.1 GCA_022615475.1 Candidatus Methylomirabilota bacterium
CACGAGATAGGAGGATTCCCTGCTGGCGGCGGACAGCTGATTGCTTTTTATGGGTGCTGACGGCTGATCGCTGACAGCTTGGTGGGTGGCGGGGCCGACGGGACTTGAACCCGCGATCTCCGGCTTGACAGGCCGGCGTGTTAACCGGGCTACACCACGGCCCCTGGGGCGCAAATAAGAGGATTATCTATAACCTACCACGCTGGAGAAGTCAACTCACGCGGAAAGACGCTCAGGCGGGCGACGCATCTCGAACCAGGAGCTCGTAGAGGGCAAGAACCTTTCTGGCGATCGCGTCCCAACTGAAGAGGGCCTCGGCGCGCCGGCGCCCCTTTTCGCCCATGGCCTTCCGGAGCGCCGCATCGGCCAAGAGAGCGTTGATCGCCCTTGCCAGGTCTTGGGAGAACTGGGCCGGATCAGCGGGATCGAAGGAGCTCTCGGCCTGTCGCTGGACCGGGACCAGGAAGCCGGTCTCACCGTGGACGACGACCTCTGGAATGCCGCCCACGGCGCTGGCCACCACGGGCGTTTTACATGCCATCGCCTCGAGGTTGATGATTCCGAAGGGTTCATAGAGAGACGGGCAGCAAAAGACCGCGGCATGCGAGCATAGCTCGATCGCGGTTGGGCGATCGACCATGTCCCGGATCCAGACGACGTGGCCCCGGGTGGCCACGACCCGCCGAACCGCATCCTCGACCTCCTTGGCGATCTCCGGCGTATCCGGGGCCCCGGCGCAAAGGACCACCTGCGCTTCGCGATCGATGTGGGGAATCGCATTCACCAAGTGCACGATCCCCTTCTGCCGCGAGACCCGGCCGACGAAGAGGACGTAGGGGCGCCCCGCGTCGATTCCGTACGGGTGGAGACGCTGGCGGCTCTGGACCGGACGGTATTCCTCGGTATCGATGCCGTTGTGGATCACGTGGACCTTCTCGGGGAACACACGGAAGTGCCGCAGGATATCCGTCTTCATATCCTGGGAGACGGCCACAACGGCATCGGCAGCCTCCATGGCGCTGCGCTCGATCCAGGCGGCCAGGTCCGCGCCCCGGCCGAGTTGCTCCCGCTTCCAGGGCCTGAGTGGCTCGAGAGAATGCGCGGTGATGACGAGGGGGATTCCGTAGAGGATCTTACTCAACATGCCTCCGAAGTGGGCATACCATGTATGGCAGTGGACCACATCGGCGTCAATGGGCCGGGCCGCAAAGCTCGTGCACACCCGAAGCGCCTGCAGTGCCATCTGGAATTTTTCGGGAGCAGCCTCCGGACCGGCCTGGGCAAATCGGTGCCCCCGGACGACGAGATTTCCAGCCCGCATGTCTTGATCGCCGAACGTCCGAACCTCCACGGGAATCAGCTTGGCCAGTTCTCGCGAGAGGTAGTCTACATGGACGCCAGCGCCACCGTAAATCTCCGGGGGGTACTCTCGGGTCAAGAGCAGCGCTCTCATAAACCCCTTGTCGGCCCCCCGCCGTCTCGAACCGCCCATCGCTCTGTTGACCCTAGAGATAGTAGTCGAAGTCTCGTTCCGTGCGGATCCGGCGCCGCACACGGAAGATACTGGCGGGGACGGTGTGAGGATTAAGCTCCACGTAATTGCGCGGGCCGTGCCAGAGGTAGCGCGCGTTGTTGAGGAGATCGTGCACCTGGTAGGCGCGCTCTCGAGCGAGTCCTAGCGCGTCGAGGTCAAGCTCCACCCAGCCTGCATGGGTGTAGTGGGGGCTCAGGTTCACGACGACGAGGATCACATTCGCCTGATCCTCGGTGCCTTTGCTGAAACAGAGCAGTTGCTCGTTGTCCACCGCATGAAAGCGCAGCCCTCCATTGTTCTGCAGGGCAGGATTCTCCCGCCGGATCCGATTTACCCGGGTAATGAACTCACGCAGGCTGTCTGATCGCGTGATATCCCAGTGCTTTATTTCGTACTTCTCCGAGTCGAGATACTCTTCGCTGCCCGGCTCTCGGGCGCGATGTTCGCACAGCTCGAAGGCGGGACCGTAAATCCCGTAATTCGCCCCGAGGGTGGCCGCCAGCACGAACCGGATCATGAAGGCAGTCCGCCCTCCAGACTGCAGATAGTCGGTCAGGATGTCGGGCGTGTTTGGCCAAAGATTGGCACGGAAATACTCGCGCGCTTCCGTCTGATACAGCTCATTGAAATATTGGGTCAATTCCTCCTTCGTGTTCCTCCAAGCGAAATACGTGTAGGACTGGGCGAAGCCCAACTTGGCCAGTTCGTACATGACCTTGGGGCGGGTGAAGGCCTCGGCAAGAAAGATCACGTCAGGATGATCCCTCTTGATGGTGTCGATTACCCATGCCCAGAACCGGAAGGGTTTGGTATGGGGATTATCGACCCGGAAGATGCGCACGCCCTGGTCGATCCAGAAGAGGACGATACTCCTGAGCTCGTCCCACAATTGCTGCCAGTCCTCCGTTTCGAACTCGAAGGGATAGATATCCTCGTACTTCTTGGGGGGGTTCTCGGCGTACTGGATAGTGCCATCGGGGCGCCAGCGGAACGACTCCGGGTGCTCCTTCACGTAGGGGTGATCGGGCGAGCACTGGAAGGCGATGTCTAGCGCAATCTCGATGCCGTAGGCCCGAGCCTTGGCGAGGAGCCGCCGAAAATCGTCGAGGGTTCCGAGCTGGGGATGGACGGCCTTGTGCCCGCCCTCCCCGGAGCCGATCGCCCAGGGACTCCCCGGGTCATCCGGACCGGCGACGGGGGAGTTATTCTTTCCCTTGCGGTGGGTCCGGCCGATGGGATGGATGGGCGGAAAATAGAGGACGTCAAAACCCATCTCCGCCACATACGGCAGTCGCTCCTCACAGTCTTTGAAGGTGCCGTGGACCCCGGGCTCGGGAGCGCAGGAGCGAGGGAACATCTCGTACCAGGTGCTGAAGCGGGCCCGTTCCTGATCGACCACGACATGAAGCTCTTTGCCATAGGTCGTGGCAAACCGTCGGTCGGGATAGCGCGCCACGAGGAGGGCCAGGTCATCGGCCAGGGCAACACGGATTCGCCCTGATGGATCCGAGGGTCGATCCGACCGGAGGGCGGCGGCCCGCTCCCTGAGGGTCGTTGCATCGGGTCCCGAAGACCTCCGACTCGTCGCTTCGATCAGCTCGGCGCCGACCAAGAGGTCAATCGCGCCGTCCTGGCCCGCATCGACCTTCTTCCTGAGATCGCGGCGCCAGGTCTTGAAACGGTCGACCCACGCCTCGAGGCAATAGTGGTACCGTCCGAGTCGCGTGACGGCGAACGCCGCCCGCCATCGGTCGTTGACGACGAACTCGAGGGGAGTCTCGCTCCACTCCGGATTCGCCTCATGGCGGTACCGGAGAACCCCCGCAAGGACGTCGTGCCCTTCGGCGAAGATATCAGCTTCGACGATAACCCTCTCTCCCACCGTTCGCTTGATGGGAAAACGTCCCCCGTCGATTTCGGGCTTGACGCCCTCGATGATCACGCGCCCCCTTCCCTGTTCGGCCCGCATCGTGGGTCCCTCTCCTAGGTCGTGACCCCTGAAAGGAGGGCGACCGGAAAATGCCGAAAGATGCTTTTCAGAGGCAAGATCTTTCTGCCCATGGCGAAAGAGACCGCTGTCGCTTCATCGGTCAGGACGTTGAGCCAGCGCCCAGGCGCCCCCTGGGGAAGGACCAGGCAACCGTTCCCCCATACGCGTCCTCCAACAGGAAGCACCCCCGGCTTGATCAGTTTTGTGAGGAGCCGTGGGACAGCCACCACAGCCCACGCCTCCTCGCTTCGCCTCGCGAATGCGCAGACGCGCTCCTTCCACTTCCCTGAGGCGTACAGAGGCAGGTAGTCCCCATTGAGGAAGAACTCGCTGTGGGTCGCGCGGAAGTTCAAGGCCTTCGCGGTGACGAAGAGTTTAACCCGGCCGTCTGCCCAGCGCGCAAGCAGATCAGATGCCAAGGCCAACGGGTCCTTCGCTTCTCGCTGCTTGAGATCCTCCAACATCCTGGCTCGTATCCCGAAGTCAACGGGACGACGGTTGTCGGGATCAACCAAGCTGAAGTCCCAGAGTTCCGTGCCTTGGTAGACGTCGGGCACTCCGGGAGCAGTGATTTTGAGCAGCACCTGGCCCAGGCTGTTGAATGCGCCGCAGAAGGCGATCTTTCCCTTAAATCGGAGAAAGTCAGTCAGGAACTTGTTCCCCTTGGAGGGTCGCAGAATGGCGTCGACAAATGCCAACAGGGCCTTCTCGTGTCCAAGTTGAGGACTGATCCAGCTCGTGTGGACTTTCGCCTCTCTGGCTGCCTTGACCACATACCCCTTGACTCGTTCCCTGAACGCAGGCACCTCTGCCTCGACCAGCGGCCACGCCCCGATCAGGGTCTGGTATAGGAGCATCTCTTCGTTGGGATCTGGCACCGGCCGGCCGTCAACCCGTCGTTTCTTGGATCGATTCCACCGACTCCACCGGCTCACGCACCTCGTCCAAACCTGGGGAAGCTCCGCCAGCACGTTGATCCGCGCCCGCACATCCTCGCTGCGCTTCGTGTCATGCGTGGAGGTCGCGTTCAAGGTGTGGGACGTGCGCGCCAGCGTGGCCGCATTGTGACGGTGAAACGTCTCGACGGACGACCGTTGAGTCCCGGGATCGCCCCCGACCTCGTTCAGGGAGACCAAGCGGTGGTAGATATAACACGCGGTGTCTTCGAGTCCTTTTGCTATGGCCGGGCCGGTGAACTGCTGCCAGCGCATCACGAAGCGAAGCCACGCCTCTCGCTCCACGACGCCGAGGGAGGTCGGAAGGTCAAGCAGCAGGACGCGCTTCAGAAAGTCGAAGACAGGGGTGCTCACTCCGGGGTTTCGATCCTTCGCCTCTTCCACGGCGCGGTCAATGTACGGGCGGTCCCGCGCAGGCACTTCGAAGCCCCGGATGTATGTCCGATAGACAGGGAGGCAGACGGTTACTTCGATAAGGGCCTGCACCAGCTCCTTTGGACTCAGGTAACGCGCATGACGGTATTGCTCGGCCAACAGGGCCAAGTGGTGTCCTAAGGCGCGCAGCTCACCTGCAAAAAGTTCCTCCACAACCCGTTTCTTCTGCTGATACACGACATCCCTAAAGGTCATCTGGGTCCTGACAAACCGCGCGTAGATCGCGTCTAACGCCTTGAGCCCTTGTGGGTCCACGAAGACCTCGTTCACGGCATTTAAGAAGTCGTAGCCGGTTGTGCCGCACACCGGCCAATCCTCGGGCAATGGCTCATCCCTCATGAGGATCTTCTCGACCAGGACATAAAAAGTCGCAGGATCTTTCTGCCCTTTCGCCTCCGGCACGATCCGGTCTTGGAGCCGCCGAAGGTACTCGAGCGGGTCGAACAGTCCGTCGATGTGATCGACCCGTAAGCCCGCGACCTTCCCCTCTTTGGCTAAGTGAAGAATCAGGGCGTGCGTCGCCTCAAACACCCGATGGTCTTCGACTCGGATCCCGATCAGGTCACTAATGTCAAAAAAGCGACGGTAGTTGACCTTCTCCGTGACCACCCGCCAGAAGGCGAGCCAGTAGGTCTGATCGGCAAGAAGCGCGTCCAAGAGATCGAAGCTGCTCGGGTCGCCCTTAGTGCCGTTGAAGATTCTCACATTCTCATCAAGAAACTCTTTGATTGCAGGATGGGCGTCGTACAGATGCCATAGCCTGCGCTTGAGGACCTTCCCCTCGCGGCTGCGTACTTCG
Organism: Candidatus Methylomirabilota bacterium; assembly: GCA_022615475.1. GTDB lineage: Bacteria > Methylomirabilota > Methylomirabilia > Methylomirabilales > CSP1-5 > CSP1-5. Next base: position 5,715 of record JAKEGQ010000020.1, read on the forward strand.
ATTTCCTCGGGATCAGTAGCTGTGCGATCAGGCAACTGTTCAATCGCGTCCATGAGGCGCAAGAATCCTTGAAAGGCGGGATTGTCCGCCCTGATGGCCTCTTCTAGGATTCCTAGGCGATGCGATAGGATGGGGCGGTACGATCCAGGGTCTATCGGGAGCTTCACCTCGTAGTAGCGGATGAAAAAGCCACGCTCTTCGAGCGTCAGGGTGAGCTCCTGATTTTCCAATACACTCCCATAGGGGCGGCCGAGGACCGGGATGAGAACTTTGCCTTCCATGGCTCCCCTGGCGCTCGTGGGATGCCAGACGATCTCGAAGAAGGGGGCATAAAGAGAGCTGGGGCCATTCTCCAGGAAGTCCATCCACCAGGGGTTTTCCGGGCTCGCGGCCATGTGGTTGGGGACGATGTCAAGAAGAAGGCTCATCCCGAGCTGTTTGAGTTCCTGGCCCAGGGCTTCGAACTCCTCATCTGTGCCGAGCTCCGGATTGAGCCGCGTCGGGTCCGTGACATCATACCCGTGCACGCTGCCGGGTCGAGCTCGGAGGAGGGGCGATGCATACAGGTCCGTGACACCGAGCTTGTGGAGATACGGAACGAGCGCCCGGGCGTGCTCAAACCGAAAGCCCCGGTTGAACTGAAGCCGATATGTGGCGACGGGAACCCGGAGGGCCGTCATCCACCCTCTCCCCGGCCCGGCATTCCCTCATGCCCGCGGAGGCGCACCAGCGCCAGTGAGCGCGCCTCCATCTCGAACGGCGTGCCTCCCCGCATCGGCCGCTGCCGCTCGCCGGGCCGGGGCGCGCGGGTGTCCAGGATGATTTCCCATCGCATCTTGGGCCGGTGGGCCGGCAGGACGAACGCCAGAGACTCATGATGGGCGTTCAGGAGAATCAGCAGGGTGTCATCCACAATCCGGTTCCCCCGCTCGTCAACCTCTTCAATGGTGTCGCCGGCCAGTCGGAGGCCCAGGCATCGGGCGTTCGGGTTATTCCAGTCCTCTTCGGTCATCTCCTTCCCGTCGGGGCGGAACCATGTCAGATCCTTCACCTCGGATCCGCGGATCCTTCGTCCCTGGAAAAAGTTCCGCCGCCTGAACACCGGATGTCGGTGGAATAGTCCGATGACCTTGCGTGTGAAATGCAGCAACTCGAGACGGGGCCGGTCCATCTTCCAGTCCACCCACGACATCTCGTTGTCCTGGCAGTAGGCATTATTGTTCCCCTGCTGCGTCCGCCGATCTCGTCCCCGGCCAGGAGCATCGGGACCCCCTGTGACAGGAGGAGGGTCGCCAGGAAGTTCCGCTTCTGCCGCTCACGCAGCGTGAGGATCCCCGGATCGTCCGTCGGACCTTCCGCGCCGCAGTTCCAGCTCAGGTTGTCGTCGGTGCCGTCCCGATTCCCCTCCCCATTGGCCTCGTTGTGCTTCCCGCTATAGCTTACGAGGTCGTGCATCGTGAAGCCGTCGTGGGCGGTCACGAAGTTGATGCTGGCATAGGGCCGCCGCCCCCCGCGCTCGTAGAGATCACTCGACCCCGTCAACCGGTAGGCCAAGTCCGCGACCTGACCCGGATCCCCCCGCCAGAATCGCCTGACGGTATCCCGGTACTTCCCGTTCCACTCGGCCCACAGGACCGGAAAGTTCCCTACCTGGTATCCGCCCTCACCCAGGTCCCACGGCTCCGCAATCAACTTCACCTGCGAGATGACGGGATCCTGATGGATGATGTCGAAGAACGCACCGAGGCGATCCACCTCGTGCAGCTCCCGCGCTAGAGCGGACGCCAGATCAAAACGGAACCCGTCGACGTGCATCTCCAAGACCCAGTACCGCAGGCTGTCCATGATGAGCTGCAGCACGCGCGGGTGGGTCATGTCCAGCGTATTGCCGCAGCCGGTGTAGTCCATGTAGTACCGGCGGTCGTCGGCCACGACGCGATAATAGGCGACATTGTCGATGCCGCGAAAGCAAAGCGTCGGCCCCAGGTGATTCCCTTCGGCGGTGTGGTTGTAGACGACATCGAGGATCACCTCGATTCCCTCCCGGTGGAGGGTCTTGACCATGGTTTTGAACTCGGCTACCTGCTGCCCCATGACCCCGGTGCTGGCGTAGCGCGCGTCTGGCGCGAAGAAGCCGATCGTGTTGTACCCCCAATAGTTGGTGAGCCCGCGATCAACCAGAGGCCGGTCGGCCACGAATTGGTGGACGGGCATCAGCTCGATCGCCGTGACGCCCAGGTAACGGAGATATTCGAGGATCGACGGACAGGTGAGACCCGCGTATGTCCCTCTGAGGTCGGGCGGGACCTCCGGGTGGCGGATAGTAAAGCCCTTGACGGGGACCTCATAGATCAGCGTCTTGTGCCACGGGGTCCGGGGTGGGTGGTCATCGCCCCACGAGAACGCCGGATCGACCACTACGCACTTTGGCAGACCCCCCGCGCTATCCCGGTTGTCCCGAGAGAGGTCGGCCTCCGGATGCCCAAGAGAGTAGCCGAAGAGTGCGTCACTCCACTTGATGGTTCCCGCGATGGCCTTGGCGTAAGGGTCCAAGAGGAGCTTGTCCGGGTTGAAGCGGTGCCCTTCATTCGGCCCGTAAGGTCCATGTACCCGGTAGCCGTAGCGCTGCCCCGGACGCGCCTCAGGCAGGTACGCGTGCCAGACCTGATCGGTCTGTTCCTTCATCGAGATGCGCGCAACCTCTTCGTTGCCGTCCGGGCCAGTGAACAGGCACAGGTCCACCCCCGTGGCGTTTTCTGAAAAGAGCGAGAAGTTGACCCCCGCACCGTCCCAGGTGGCCCCGAGCGGATACGGCTGTCCCGGCCACACCTTCATGATGAGAATCGCCTCCGTCCCACTTAAGCCTCCTCCGTCCGATGAAACAGGGCGAATGCCTTTCGCGGCAGGTGCAGCATAACTTCCCCCGCCGATTTCAGTTGGTCAGGAAGTGAACTGCCGTTCCCCTGCCACCGCTCGTCCGATGAATCCAACCGTTTGCGCCACCGTCCTTCGGGGACCGGCAGCGTCGCTGAGACTTGCGTATCCGCAAATTGAAAGACCGTGAAGGCTTCATCGTCTCCACTCCAGCGCCGGACGAACGCGACTTTCTGGCTCTCGTAGCCGGTGACCTCCATCTGCTCTTTATTTAAGGAGGCCAAGGCGGGAAGGGTCTTCCGGAGCCGGATCAGCTCCCGGTAGAAATCGTGGAGGACACGGTGATGGCCGTCGTATCGCAGCTTATGATCGAGCTTCGCGCTCAGAAATGTGCCCTCGTCCTGGGGATCGGGCACCTCTCCCTGCCAGCCGAAGGCGGCGAACTCCTCCCGCCGGCCCCGGCGCACGGCCTCGACCAGCGCGGGGTCGCTGTGACTCACGAAATACGGAAATGGCGCCGGCTCGCCGTACTCCTCGCCCATGAACAGCAGGGGGATGTAGGGCGAGAGGAGAATGACGGCGGCCGCGAGTTTCAGCGCGTCGAAGTCAACGAGTTGGCTCAGCCGCTCGCCGAACATCCGATTCCCCACCTGATCGTGGTTCTGGCTGCAGACGATAAACTTCCGTGCCGGGATCGACGTCGAGGGGTTGCCGTGCCGACACCCCCGGAAGCGAGAGTACTGCCCCGCGTAGACGTAGCCGTCGGTGAGGGCCGTGACGAGGTGTCGGAGCGTGCCGAAATCCTGATAGTACCCCGACCGTTCGCCGGTGAGCAGCGTGTGGAGCGCATGGTGAAAGTCGTCGTTCCACTGCGCATCCAGGGCGAAGCCCCCGACCTCCTGCGCACGAATGAGCTTCGTGTCGTTGAGGTCGCTCTCTGCAATGAGATACACCCTCCGGCCGATCCGTTCCGCCTGCTCATGCACTGCCGCGGCAAGCTCTTTCAAGAATGGGTGGGCGGACAGGTCCAGGATGGCGTGCAGGGCATCGAGCCGTAACGCATCGATATGACACTCCATGATCCAATACAGGGCGTTTTCGATGAAGTATCGGCGGACCTCATCGCTCCACGCCCCGTCGAAGTTTATTGCCGGCCCCCACGGGGTGCGATACCGCTCGGTAAAGTACGGCCCGAAGTGCCCGAGGAAATTCCCCTCCGGCCCCAGATGGTTGTACACCACGTCCAGGACCACCGCGATCTCTCGCTGATGGCAGGCGTTGACCAACCGCTTCAGCCCCTCGACGCTTCCATAGGACTTTTGCACGGCAAAGGGATACACACCGTCGTACCCCCAGTTTCGCGTCCCCGGGAACTGGGCAACGGGCATGAGTTCGATGGCGGTGATCCCCACATCCGCGAGCGTGTCCAGATGAGGGATCAAGGCATCGAAGGTCCCTTCGGAAGTAAAGGTGCCGACGTGGAGCTCGTAGATGATGTAGGCTTCGAGCGGAAGGCCCGACCAGCCCTGGTCCTCCCAGGGAAAGTCGGAATTCACCACCTGCGAGGGACCGTGGACGCCCTGCGGCTGGCAGCGGGAGGCCGGGTCGGGACGCTCCGTCGTCCCGTCCAGCCGGTACAGATAGAGGCTGCCGGGCCCGACATCCTCCAGGACGGCCGCATGGTACCCCCGATGCTCCGGTTGGAGTGGCGCGAGCCGCTCACGCGGAGCAACGAGGTGCACCTCGACCCGTTCGCTCTGCGGGGCCCAGACGCAGAACTGGCAGCGTTCCCCGCCCAGGGCGCGAGCCCCCAGACTCGGTACCCACCTTGGGGTCACGATTGCCCCCTCCCATGAAGGAAGAAGACGGCTGAGAGAGGAGGGAGGGTTAGTGTAAGTGAGTACGGGCGGCCGTGAAGCGGAATCGGGACCGCCTCGACCCCACCCAGGTGTCCCCACCCGCTCCCTCCGTAATCGGTTGCATCGCTATTCAGGACCTCCCGCCACCATCCACCGCGCGGGGCCCCAATGCGGTAGTTCGGCCGAGTGACCGGGGTGAAGTTACAGGCCACGAGTGCGATGGTCTCCGTCGATCGCCCTTTCCGGACCAGGCTGACCACGCTGGACTCGGCATCGGTGCAGTCGATCCATTCGAAGCCGCTTGGGTGCGAGTCCAGTTCGTAAACCGCCGGTTCACTCCTGTAGAAACGGTTCAGATCCGCCACCCACTTCTGGAGGCCGGCGTGGGGGAGATACTGGAGCAAATCCCACTGCAGACTGTCATCGTGCATCCACTCCCGCCACTGGCCGAACTCGCCCCCCATGAAGAGGAGCTTCTTGGCCGGCTGGGCGTACATGTACCCGAACAGCAATCGCAGATTGGCGAACCGTTGCCACTCGTCCCCGGGCATCTTGCCGAGGAGCGATCCCTTGCCATACACCACCTCATCGTGGGAGAGAGGCAGAATGAAGTTCTCGTGAAAGGCGTAGAGCATGCGGAACGTCAACTTGTTGTGATGGTACCTTCTGAAGAAGGGATCCTGCGACATGTACTCGAGGGTGTCGTGCACCCACCCCATGTCCCACTTCAGGCCGAACCCCAGCCCTCCCACATAGGTCGGCCGGGAGACCATGGGCCACGCCGTGGACTCCTCCGCGACGGTCTGCACATCCGGGTAGCTCTTGTAGACCTCTTCGTTAAACCGCCGGAGAAACCCGATGGCCTCGAGGTTCTCGCGCCCTCCGTACTCGTTGGGGATCCACTCCCCCTCCTTTCGGGAGTAGTCCAGATAGAGCATAGAGGCCACCGCATCTACTCGCAGCCCGTCGACGTGATACTTGTCCAGCCAGAAGAGCGCACTGCTCAGGAGGAAGCTCTGCACCTCTTTTCGTCCGTAGTTGAAGACCAGGGTGTTCCAGTCGGGGTGAATCCCCTGCCGCGGATCGGCGTGCTCGTAGAGGTGAGTCCCGTCGAAGTAGCCAAGCCCGTGCTCGTCGGTCGGGAAGTGTGAAGGCACCCAGTCCAGGATCACCCCGATGCCGTACTGGTGCAGGTAATCGATCAGGTACATCAGGTCCTGGGGGGTTCCGTAGTTGCCGGAGGGGGCGAAGTATCCCGTGGTCTGGTAGCCCCACGAACCGAAGAAGGGGTGGTCCATGACAGGGAGGAACTCCACGTGGGTGAAGCCCATCCGCTGCACGTATTCCGCCAGGATGGGGGCCATCTCTCGGTAGCTCAAGGAGCGGTTCCCCTCTTCGGGCACCCGACGCCAGGACCCGATGTGCATCTCGTAGATGGCGATCGGCGCGTCCAGGGTGTTGCGCCGACGTCGCGCCGCCATCCATTCCTGATCATCCCATGAGTATTCCAGATCCCAGACAATGGAGGCCGTCTTGGGCGGGATCTCGTTGAAGACCGAGAAGGGATCTGTTTTATCGACCCGGTAGCCGTGGTGCCGGGAGATGATGTGGTACTTGTACAGGGTCCCCCGACCCACGGCGGGGACGAACCCCTCCCAGATGCCCGACTGTCCCCGCGGGCGCAAGGGGTTGCTTTCCTTGTCCCACTCATTGAAGGTCCCCGTCACAAACACCCGCTCGGCATCGGGCGCCCAGACGGCGAAGTAGGTCCCGTGGGTTTCGCCCACCGTCATGGGGTGGGCCCCGAACTTCTCGTACAGGCGGAAGTGACTCCCCTGATTGAAGAGGTAGAGATCATCATCGGAGAGCCGCGTTACGTCATACGAGATGAGGGGGGCCGGCTCTGGCGGCCGGGGCCTCCCCCTGAACTCCCGGTCTCTTTTCTTGTCGGTCATCGTTTCACCTTCGTCCTGACCGGGACCGAAATGGCAGTCGTCGGGCAGACTCATTTCACCTCGCGGACGGAGTTGGAGCCACCGTGCGAATCCGGCTCCATGTCCGGATTGAACGGGTCCGGCCTCCACTCTCCATCTACGACGAACTTGTACTCGTACCGGCCCGGCTTCAGCGACACCGCCACCCGCCATATGCCGTCCTTGCCTCGGCGGAGGGGGTGGGCTTGGGGATCCCAGTTGTTGAAATCGCCGGCTACGCTTACGATGAATGCCCCGGTCTCTGGCCACTCGAAGGAGACCTGCCTGGTCCGTGATGCATGGGGCTTTGCGGCTGCGCTGGGTTTTGCCGTCTTCTTCTGTCCGCCTTTTGGAGTGCTCATGACATCCCTCCTTTGATCGTGCGGAAAGCGACTGTCCGTCATCGTTTGCGCCGGCCGCCTCCGCGACTCATTGACCTCCCGCAGGGAATCACAGACAGCCGCCATCCCTCGAAAAGCCTCAAAGCGATACCGGGCCTTCCGTTGCCAGTTGAGGCGTTCTTCACGGGTGCCGGGGACGTTCTGGGGCTCCCGCTCGAGCCACAGATCCTCCAGGTTGACCAACACCACTGGGGCCGGGCTCGCGCTCAAGAAGCGCAGGCACGCCTGGAGGAGGGGTGCTAAGCGCGGCGAATCGCCCGTGAGCCATCCCTCACGTTCGAGAAAGTTCTCCAGGGCGAGGTGAAGGGCCTGCCGACTCTTCTGTTCGATCTCCGCTGCCGTCGGACTGAGGAGCCCCAGTCGAAGCCGGTCCGCGATGTCCAGGCCCTCCCAGTACCCGGCGAAGGGA
>JAKEGQ010000169.1 GCA_022615475.1 Candidatus Methylomirabilota bacterium
CAAGGGGATCGGATCGTCGCCGTGGGAAAGATCTCCGAAGGTCAAGGCCGGCGCGTGATCCGCGCGGAGGGCCTCATCGCCTGTCCAGGCTTTGTGGATGTCCACTCGCACTCCGATTACTTTCTGTTGTTGAATCCCAGGGCTGAGAGCGCCATACGCCAGGGGGTCACAACAGAAATAGGGGGCAACTGCGGCTATTCGGCGGCGCCGATCTGGGGAGCCTGGGGGGAGGAGCGGGCCGAGACCTACCTGGAGATCTACGATCTCGACACGCGATGGCGCGGGGTCCGGGAGTATTTCGAACGGGTGGCCGCCGCGGGGCCCTCCATCAACTTCGGTCTGCTCCTCGGGCACAATACCATCCGCGGCTCCGTCATGGGCGGAGCCGCAAGACCACCAGACGGGACGGAGATGGCGGCGATGCTCGAGGCGGTTCGGCAGGGGATGCAGGATGGGGCCGTGGGCCTCTCCACCGGCCTGGTCTACGCCCCCGCCTGCTTTGCGTCCTCGGAGGAGCTCGTGGCGTTGGCTCGGGTCGCTCGGACCGCGGGGGGCGTGCTCACCTGCCATATGCGCAGTGAGGGGGACGAGCTACTCCCGGCGATTCGGGAGATTGTCGATGTCGCTCACCAGGCGCAGATCCCCCTCCAGATTTCCCATCTCAAAACCTCGGGCGAGCGGAACTGGGGGAAGCTCCCGGAGGCGCTTGGGCTCATTGAAGAGGCACGCTTGCGCGGCCAGGATGTGACGGCGGACCGCTATCCCTATACCGCCTCGAACACAGGACTGCAGGCGGTCCTGCCGTCGTGGGCGCTCGAGGGGAGCCGATTCGAGCAGGTGGCTCGTTTGGGGGACGCTTCGGTGCGAAGGCGACTGGAAGGGGAACTCACCGGCCGGCGGTGGGACCGCGTGATGATCGCCGAGGTGACCCGTCCGGAGAACAGGCGGTACGAGGGGTTGCGCGTCCATGAGGCGGCGACGGCAGCCGGAAAGAACCCGGTCGATTTCGTCTGTGATCTCCTCGGAGAGGAAGAGGCGCGGGTGGACGCCATCTTCTTCACGATGTCCGAGGAGAATCTTGCGGAGATCCTGACCCGCCCGTATGTCATGGTGGCCTCGGATAGCGGGACCCGGGCCACCTCCGGTCCGCTGAGCCGGGGTCGGCCCCACCCCCGCACATTCGGGACCTTTCCGCGAGTCTTGGGGTTCTACGTTCGGGAGAAACACCTGCTCGATCTTCCTGCCGCCATCCGGAAGATGACCTATGACCCCTGCCGGCGCTTTGGACTGGCCGCTCGCGGCCTCATCGCCCCCGGCACGTATGCCGATCTCGTCCTGCTTGACCCCGATGGGGTCAGGGATCGCGCGACGTACGAAGAGCCGCTCCAGTACCCGGACGGGATCCGCTATGTCCTGGTGAACGGAGTGATCACGGTGGAGGAGGGTGAGCACACCGGGGCTCGAGCGGGCCGGGTGCTGGGGCATGCAGCGGGGACCACGGGGCGAGAAGGATGAATCGGCCTCGCATCTACATTACCAGCGAGCGGTATCCTGTGGGCGATCAGTCGGGGCCGCAGTACGACAGGATCCGGACGACGTACGCCTGGTGCGTGGCGGAGGCGGGCGGGACCCCGTATGTTCTGCCCTCGGTCGGAACCGATCCCGATCTCACTCAGAGGTATCTCGATTCCGCCGATGGGCTCCTCTTCTCAGGGGGAGAGGATATCCACCCCTCCATGTACGGCGAGAGTGTCCTGGAGAAATGCGGCCCCATCGACGAGCAGCGGGACCGGTTCGAAATCGGGCTTTTCCGCGGAGCCCTCGAGCGGGGGATGCCGGTGTTGGGCATCTGCAGAGGGATGCAGCTCATCGCCGTGGCCTCAGGGGGGAGCCTGTATCAGGATCTGTCGTATTGCGAGCGGGCCGATGCAGGGCATGCCGGCACGTGGCAACAGAGTGGAGCGACGCCATCGGTACGACTGATGCCCGGGACCGTCCTGCACCAGATCGTCGGGGAAGAAACCGTGCCGGTCAACTGCCATCATCATCAATTGATCAAGCGGCTCGATCAGGATTGCAGGGTCAGCGCCGTCTCTCCCGACGGCATGATCGAGGGCATCGAAATGGCGAGCCGCCCGTTTGTCCTGGGGGTGCACTGGCATCCCGAGCGGTTGGCATCCAGCGATCTTCGCCATCTGAGGCTGTTCGAGGCGCTGATCCGCGCCGCCTCGGAGTATTCGCAACGGTCCATCTCACGCGCTCGTACTTGATGGGGGTGTTGCGCGGGTGCCCCTTGCTTAGAACAGGGCGCCGGAACGGACAGAAATAATAGCTTGACACGGGGTGAAGGACATCATATAAGAACCGTTACACAGCAGGAGATTATCGGTGACTCGCATGATTCAGATGGCCGCAGTAGGTGTACGTGGCCTCTGCCCCCCGGCGGACGGCTCGTAGCGTCTTGACTGCGGGTTCTCGGAATTTCGCCACGGGGCAGAGCGTAAGCGTCCCGTGGCTTTTTGTTTCGTACTCGTGACTCTCTGGCAAAATTTCTGAGGAGGATTCGATGGCTCGGACGTGTGGATGTGGAGAAGGGATTCGGTCGGTGATAGAGGAGTGGGGCTGTCTGCACTGCGGGGACTCTTGCTGCCCCGCCTGCGGGTACACTCCCGAGGGCGGCGCCTACTGCCCCGAATGTGCGCAGAGCCTCTTCAATGTGTACACCAGGCGGGCAGTCGTGACACGGTCTAAGCGGATCTCGGCCTGGTGGGAGGCAGCGGCGGCGCAGCCGGTGCGGCCCCGCACACAGGCCGCACACTCTAAGCGCTCGCCGTAATCCCTCTGCGAAGTTACCTCTGTTCTCTCCTTCAGGGGTTACTCCTTCCTCGAAAAAACATGTGCACCATCGGCGGCCCGGTCCTCCCTTGGTACCACGGGGTGAGCCGCGGTACCTCGCCAGTCGCGTGAAGGGGTTACGGGAGGCCGCGATGCCTCAAGGATCCGAACTTCATCCGAAAGAGATGCGGGAAAAGATCCGGACCGGTGAGTGGCAGGGCCCTACGGCCGGTTGCTGCGACGGCTATGTCCAGGCCAACCTGGTAGTCCTGCCAATGGCTGTGGCCTACGATTTCCTCCTCTTCTGTCAGCGCAATCCCCGGCCCTGTCCTGTCTTGGAGGTGACCGATCCCGGTAATCCGGAACCCAGGACCACTGCGCCGGGCGCCGATCTCAGGACCGATCTCCCGAGATACCGCGTATACAGAGACGGCAAGTTGGAGCGGGAGTTGAACGACCTCCGTGGGATCTGGCGGGATGATCTGGTGGGCTTTCTCTTGGGTTGCAGCTTTACCTTCGATGTCGCCCTTCAGCGGGCGGGTGTTCCGGTTCGCCATCTGGAGGAGGGGAAGAACGTCTCGATGTATATCACCAATCGGCCCTGTCGGCCGGCCGGGACCTTCAGCGGGCCGCTCGTCGTCTCGATGCGCCCGATCCCGCCCCCTCTGATCTCTCGAGCGGTCGAGGTGACCGCTCACTTTCCACTGGCCCATGGGGCCCCAGTCCATGTAGGCGAGCCCGAGGCGATCGGCATTCCGGATCTTAA
>JAKEGQ010000170.1 GCA_022615475.1 Candidatus Methylomirabilota bacterium
ATTCGATGGACATGGGTGTCCACGCAGATCCCCGGCTTGCCGTAGCCGATCGAGACCACCAGATTGGCCGTCTTCCTGCCGACCCCTTTGAACTTCAAGAGTTCATCGAGGTCATCGGGCACCCGGCCGCCGTACGCTGCGATGAGGGTCCGGCAGACGCCGCGAATCACCTTCGCCTTGGTGCGATAGAAGCCGACCGGATAGATCAGCCGGGCGATTGTGGCTTCGCGCAGGGCAAGGATCGTGGCCGGCGTGGCCGCGCGTCGGAAGAGACGGGCCGATGCCCCGGCGGTCACCTCGTCCTTGGTCCGGAGGCTCAGGAGGCACGAGATCAGGATGCGGAACGGGTCACGGGACTCTGCGGCTACCTGTCCCACAGCGGTGGGATTCCACCGCCGCACTGTTCGTTTCAGGGTGCGAACAATCGCGTCAATGTCGGTATGCTTCATCGCCGTTCATCATAACCGAGAGACAAGAGGAGGACAACAACCCCTTCGGGAAGGTGAGGGGAGTCAAGCATCACCTTCGGCCCCTCGCTCTCAGCCTCCCGCGGCGACCCTGATCGGCGGCTTGCGGCCTGGGTCCCTCCGTGTTCACGATCCGTGCAAGAGCCGCGGGCACGGATCGCGCCTCGGTTTCCCATGCCGCCGCACGCCGGGGGGGCCCCGCCGCTTCCGGCAATGTCGCTCGGGGCCTTCAGGCGCTGCCCTCGACACTCGGCGGGAGGCCTAATCCTCTAGTGTCTCCGGCGCCTGGGGCCACCGGGAGCCACCGCTGTTTCCTGCCTGATGGAATAACGGTGCGTGAAGTCTCCGAGGACGGCTGGGGTGGCCGACGACAGGACCCGTTGGCCACGGAGGTCACCCCGAGAGGCCTGGAGCGAGGAGCCGAGGGTGCTGTCGAGCCAAGTATCCGAGCCAAGTATCATTGTCAGTGAGCAGATCCACCGTTATAATCCGGACGTGGAGGGAGCCATGCAGACACGCCTCGGGGAATTCGAGGTGATCGACGCGCACGCCCATTTCTTCTCCCACCGGTTCTTCGCCACCCTGGCCAAAGAGCTCCCCGAATCCCCGTCGGAGTCCGATATCTATCCGGCGCTGCGAAAGCGCCTCCCCTGGGAGTTTCCTGAGAGCGATCCGGTCCGCCTGGCAGACCGCTGGGTGACCGAGATGGACCGACACGGGATTAGCCGCATGGTCCTGATCGCCAGCGTCCCGGGGGATGAGGACTCGGTCGCGAAGGCAGGCCGGGCCCACCCCGACCGGATCGTCCCGTATTTCATGCTGAACCCAACATCCGATGAAGCGCCCGCCCGAACCAGGCGGGCGTTCGCCGAGCTGGGCATCAGAGGCGTCTGCCTCTTTCCGGCCATGCACCGCTTTCATCTTTGGGAGGCGCGCCTCTTCCCCATCTACGAGACCATCGCCGCACACGGCGGCATCGTCTTCGTCCACTGCGGCCACCTGAAGGTCGGCGTCCGGGACAAGCTCGGTCTTCCCAGCCGGTTCGACATGCGCTTCGCCAACCCGGCAGATCTCCACGGCGTCGCCAAGGCCTTCCCCGACCTCCCGTTTGTCATTCCCCATTTCGGGTGCGGTTACTTCCGCGAGCTTTTGCTCGTCGCCGACCAGTGCGCGAACATTTACGTGGACACGTCGAGTTCGAACGACTGGGTGCGCCTGTCGCCCTACCCCCTCGACCTGACCACCCTCTTCGCCAAGGCCCTGCAGATCTTAGGGCCGGACCGGATTCTCTTTGGAACGGACTCCAGCTTCTTCCCCCGAGGCTGGCGCAAGGATATCTTCGATGCGCAGATCACGGTCCTCGAGGCGCTCAAGATCCCCTCATCCCAGGTTGCCCAGATCCTCGGCGGGAATCTTGCCCGCCTCCTGATGCGGTAATCCGAGCCCTCCAAAGCCCTTCCGCCAGACATAATCCAATCCCCTGCCGAATAAGCAACTCGCGTGCTCCTGCGGAGCTCCAGTTTGGCCCGATCCTTGCTACCACATGAGGCCGGGCTTCCCATGCCTGCACCGACCGATCCAAGCCGCTTTACCGTACCGCTTGAGATCGGCCGGGGACATGGGAGCATGGCCCAGGAGCCAAGTGTGAAGATCGACCCAAAGAAGATCAAGATTTTGGCGGTGGACGATGATCCCGTCTCTCGGGAGCTGCTCCAGACGATCCTGGGGAGCCATGGCTATCAGGTGCTCACGGCGACCGGCGGCAAGGAGGCCCTGGCCATCCTTCAGGCTGTCCCCGTCGATCTTGTCATCAGCGATCTCGTGATGCCGGGTATGGACGGCCTGGCGTTTCTGAAGGCGGTGCGGGCCAGCCTTCCTGGCCTGTCTGTGATCATCACCACCGCCCACGGCTCCATCGATTCGGCCGTCGAAGCCATCAAGATGGGGGCCTATGCGTACCTCACCAAGCCGGCGACCACCGAGCGGGTCATGCACCTGGTCCGGCGGGCGATCGAGGAGCAGCACCTACGGCAAGAAAACCTCTACCTACGGCGCCAGCTCGAGGAGCGACACCAGTTCGACAATATTCTGGGCAAGAGCCCCCGCATGCAGGAGATCTTCCGGCTCGTCTCGGATCTCGAGGGGAGCGAGGCCACGGTCCTCATCCAGGGTAAGACCGGGACCGGTAAAGAGCTGATCGCCAGAGCGCTCCACTTCCACAGCCCCCGGAAGGACCGCCCCTTCCTCGCCGTCAACTGCGGGGGATTGACCGAAACGCTGCTCGAGAGCGAGCTATTCGGGCACATCCGTGGCGCCTTCACCGGGGCCATCGCCACCAAGCGGGGACTCTTCAAGGAGGCGGATGGAGGGACCCTCTTCCTCGACGAGATCAGCGAAACCAGCCCCGGCATGCAGGTCAAGCTCCTGCGCGCGATCCAGGAGGGGGAAATCAAGCCGGTGGGGGGGGAGCAGCCGATCAATGTCGACGTTCGGATCATCGCCGCGACCAACCAGGACCTGACCCAGGCGATGGCGGCGGGGCGATTTCGGCCAGATCTCTACTACCGCTTGAATGTCATCGGCGTCCACCTGCCCGAGCTGAAGGAGCGCCGGGAGGATATCCTCTTGCTGGCCGAACACTTCCTCGACATGTATCGGAAACGGCTCAAGCGGGACGTCCGAGAGATCTCGCCGGAGGCGCTCGCGGTACTCATGGACTACGATTGGCCGGGCAATGTCCGGGAACTCGAAAACTGTATCGAGCGGGCCGTGGTACTGACCCGCGGCGAGGCGATCCGGCCAGAGCACCTCCCCGGGAACCTCCGGCGACTCACCTCAGAGCGCTCCCTGACCTTTGCGGTCGGGACCTCTATGGAGGTGATCGAGCGCCAGGCCCTGCTGGCCACCATGCGAGAGGTCAATGGGAACAAGGCCGCCGCCTCCCGCCTCCTGGGGATCTCTCAGCGGACCTTGTATCGCAAGATCAAAGCCTATGGCCTGAACAATCTCCTGCCTGACAAAAAGTCCAATCACAATTGACCCGCTGACATTGTGGCTCGTTTCTTCTCTTTCTCTCACCCCCAGCTGTCAACGCGATAGGCCGATTTAGCCTCTATAAATCATTCGCTTAGACTCATGAGGACCGTTGGCACACGCCCTGCTCCTCTTGGGGATAAACAACCTCCGAAGTGTTGAGTCTGACCAATTGAGGCTCAGACAAAGGAGTCCAGAGATGAAACGGTGGTTCATACACAGAGGGACAGAGCAAAGAGGGGTGGTCCTGGTGGCCACTCTCCTGATCATGGCCGTTTTGATGCTCCAGGGGATAGCGTTCCTCGCGACGGCCCAGACCGAAGATACCATTGCCAGCAACTACAGGAATCACGCCCAGACCTTTTACGGGGCCGAGGCCGGGCTCGAGTCGGGGATTGTGAGTCTCCGGAATCTCTTGGCCGCGACCCCGAATCCGGCAGACGTTCAGCTCGCCGCGCTCGCGGCCCCGGCGCTGACCGATCCGAACTATACCTTTACCACCTTCCAGGTCCAGCGCATCAGGCCCACGCCGTACGCCACGACGGTGAGCAGCGGAGCGCACGTGGGCCTCATCGCCCAGGCGACCGACTACGAGATCACCGCCGAGGTGCGGGGGCCCCGGGGGAGCCGGGCACGGCTCACACAGGTGGTTCAGTATATGGAGATCCCTCTCTTCCAATTCGGGGTCTTTTACGGCAGGGGGGTGGACCTCGAGATCGCGCCCGGGCCGCCCATGACCTTCAACGGCCGGGTCCATGCCAACAGCAATATCTTCATGATCAACAACAGCGCCAGGTTCGACTCCTACGTGACGACGGTCGGAGACGTCCATCGCTATCTCAAGCGGGACCCGTCGGACCACGGGAGTAACCCGCAGATCAAGAATACCGCTGGGGTGTATCAATCCCTCAACTTCGACCATGAGTACGACCAAAACTTCAATAACCCGTGGTCGCCTCTCCAATGGATCGATGCGGCGATGAACACCTTTGGCGGCCTCCTCCGGGACAGTGCGATGGGGGTCCAGGAGATCATCCCGCCGATCCCGGATCTGTTCTACGATCCGGCCAACCCGGATGTGGTTTCCCATCAGATGATCGAGAAGGGGACGGCCACCGACTCTGCCGCGATGGAGGCCGCAAAACTCTACTACGAGGCAGACCTGAAGATCTCGACCGACGCGGCCGGGATCACGACGGCCACGGATAAGAACGATAACCCCGTCGATATCTCTGGCTGTAACGTCACTACCAAGAGCTTCTATGACAAGCGTGAACAAGCAACAATGACCGTCACCGAGATGGACATCACGGGGCTACAGAGCTGCGGCAAGGCGCCGGCCAATGGGATCCTCTACGTATCCCGGGATGGCGCGCGCCAGGGTGTCCGCCTGGTGAACGGCGCCCAGCTCCCGGCCGGGGGCTTCACCGTCGTCTCCGAGAACCCGATTTACATCCAGGGGAATTACAACACGGTGAACAAGGTCCCGGCGGCCATCTTGGCCGATGCCATCACGGTCCTCTCCAACAATTGGGGGCCCAACAACTCCGACGCCAAGGGGAACCAGGCGACCTCGAACCGGCCGGCGACCAATACTACGGTGAATGCCGCCTTCGCACTCGGACCTGACGAAGAATCGAGCGTGGCGCAGGGCAACGGTCAGCTCGAGAATCTCATCCGCTTCCTCGAGGACTGGAACGGGGACACCTTCACCTACAACGGCTCCCTCATCGCCCTGTGGCACAGTCTGCAGGCGACCGGGAACTGGCGTTGCTGCGGGGACTCGGGCAATAACTTCTACCGGCCGCCCGACCGCGTCTGGGGCTACGATACGCTGTTTAACACCAGCATTCCTCCCGGGACGCCACGGGGGATCCTGGTCATGAAGGGCCGCTGGTCCCAGGCCTAACGGCAAGTCACCCGTCGGATGTAACCGATGCGAACCGAGCTTGGGCATAAGACACCGACAGGAAAGCGAACCCGACACGTGGGAAGCCAGGGGTTCACGGCCATTGAGATGTTAGGGGCAGTGGTCTTGACCCTGATCCTGGTGGGGGTGGGCCTACCCGTCATGATGACCAGTGTGGAAAGCGCGAGGTTTAGCGCGGCGGTGAGACAGGTGGTGGGCGACATGCACCTGGCCCGGTCAAAGGCGGTGACCACCCGATGGGAGTACCGGATCCGCGGGCGCGACCGGCGCGGCGGGGCCAACGCCAACCGGTATCGCGTGGAGGGCCGCCGCACGCCTGCGACCGCCTGGCCGGCCGAGGCGGCCACCGTGCAGCAGACGGCGGATCTGTTCGTGGGGCGGTGGATCAACCTCGGAACGAGCTATCCAGGCATTCAACTCGACAACAGCGGGATCGGGACTAACCCCCCATTTTACGCGGGATTCGACGCCTCCGGGAAGATCTGCATGCCGCTGACTCAGTGCTTTGATGGGGTGAGCCCTCTCGTGATCACCAAAGACAGTACAGGACAGACGCGGCAGATCTCGATTGCACCCGCGACCGGCCACGTCCGAGTGCAGTAGCAGAGGAGGAGCGGGGAAGTCATGCGAAGAAGCGAGAACGGATTCAGCCTGATCGAGGTCCTGGTCGCCGCGGCGATCCTCAGTGTGGCCCTCCTGGCCCTCGCCGGCCTGTTCCCCACCGGCTATCAGAACATTGCCTACGGCGGTGGGATGACCACGGCGGCGGACCTAGGGCAGCAAAAGATCGAGGCGCTCCGGAACCTCCCCTTTGACCTCCCTGGAGGCTGCACGGCTCCACCCACCGACCTCGTTTGCCTGAACACGGGCGGGGTGCCCCCCGGTGGCGCACCCTCGGAGACTGAGACGATCGTTCCCCCCCTGGTGAGAGATGGCTATAGTTTCACCCGGAGGACATGGCTGCAGCTTCAGGGGACCTCCCCATACCGATTCGCCGACATTACCATCATCGTGGAGTGGGTCGAGGGGCAGTTCGGAACCAAGACCCTCCGGCTCGACGCCCGGGTGGCCCAATGAGCGCAGGGGTGATGAACATTTACGATTTACAGAGGAAGGGAGAGGCCGGCTTCACCCTCGTCGAAGCCCTGATCAGCGTGGGGATATTCGCCATCATCCTGCTCGCGATTCTCCAGATGTTCGCCACGAACCGGACGACCTATGCCAAAGGGGAAGTGAAGGTCTCCATCCAACAGAATGCCCGCGTGGCGCTCGACCTCGTCTCCCGGGAGTTTCGGATGGTCGGCTACGACCCGAACCATACCACTCCCCTCCTGGGGGCCGGGACCACCCCCGCCACCACGCAGCGGGCCATCCAGAGCGCTACGGCGACTGGCATCCGCTTCATCGCCGACGTCAACAACCCCGCGGGGACGGGGCCCGATGGGTGGGGAGACATGATCGGGTACTCGTACGATGCGACCTGCGGCCAGCTTCGCCGAAAGGTGTGGGTCTGGGATCCGGCCGCGCTCCCGCCCAACTTCGTGGCGCCGCCTGCCGACAACGCGTGCGTCGAGCCCCCGCCCATCGCCGAGCAGCTCGACCCCACGCTCACGACGGTCTTCCGCTACTTTTACTACGACGCGGCCGAGCCCAATCCCAATCTAAAGCTCAAAGAGCTGGCCTCCCCTGTCGCGGCGGCGGACCTGATGCGGATCCAGCGGATCGTCATTCAGGTGGAGACCGAGGATGTCGCGCCTATGGCTGGGACGCACGACTTTCGCCTGGTCTCGGACGTCCGCCTGCGAAATATGTGAGGAGAAAGTCATGGTGAATACAACGAAGAACAGCAAAGGCGCCGTCCTGATCGTGGCCCTGATGGCGACGCTCGTCGTGGCAATTCTCGGCTCGGCTATGCTCACCCTCGCCCTGACCGAGAGCCAGATTGCCTTTAATGACCGGAACGCCACCCGTGCCCTCTATGTGGCCGAGATGGGAGTGGAGCGAGCCCGCCGCGACCTGAAGTACGACGCGACCTTCGACCGGGATGGGATGACCAACCAGTACTTCGCTTCGCCGACGCCGGTCGCGGGTGGTTCGCCGGCCGACTGTTCGGGAACGATCACCTGGCAGAATCTCCCACCCCAGCAGCGGTGTTACGACCTCGGCGGGCCGGTCCCCACTGGGGGCTTCCTCCCCCTGTACTCCAACCCGACCCTCGACAACTTTGGTGATGGCTCCACCTATACGGTCCTGCTGGGGCTGAGACAGAGCAACAAGCTCACAATTCGCTCCGAGGGGACGGGGCCGCAGGGGGCCACGAAGATGGTGGATGTGCGGGTGGAGGTTCGCGACCTGTCGGTCTGGGGGAACGCCGCGTTCTTGGGAGGCAGCGGGACAGGGGCACGGATCAACGGAAACGTCGTGATCGCCGGCTCGGTCCATATCCTAGGAGCCGGCCTCGGGCTGACCGGCGTCGCCGCCGACTTCGGGGGCACCGCAGGCATCTTCAACTGGTATAACGGGCTTGACCCGATTTTCGCCGGGAGGGTCCCCGACATCAATCCATCCACCCTCGACGCCGAGGTCCGGGTGAACGAAGGCAGGATCACGATGAACAGTGGAAGTGCCCGCGTGGGGAATAGCGCGAGCGACACGGATATCAATGGCAATCCCATCCCGGGTGGAATCCAGCGACGCGTCGATGGGGTCTTCACCAACTACGGCTTCGCCGGGACGTATGGCGATACGTACGTCTTTTCCGACAACGGGACCCACGCAAAATACGACGTCCCACCCGACAATGTGATCCCATTCCCCTCGCTGACCGACCCGTCGCCCGATGTTTGTTGCGTGACCTACGAGGACTACTTGGACGCCAATTCCTGGGACCCCATTCCGGCCCTCCCGGGCTCGGCGGTCAGTGGCAGTGATGTGACGATCTATGCCACCACGGCGAGCTTCGACGTCTCGAGTGGGACCAACCGGCTCGCCTGGAACAGCGCGACGAATACGTTGACCGTCGAGGGGATCATCCGGATCCCCGGCAGTATCACCCTGGGTGGGGTCACCGGGCCGACCAAGATCGAAACCATCTCCTACACCACCGGACTTGTCGGGGGAACGCTCTACGCCAAGAAGGCGGGGGCGAATTGGAACGAGACCGGCACGGCCGGGGCCCACCAGGTCAGCACCACGATCAATAGCAGCCTGATTCCGCTGGGGGTCTTCCCCACGGGCGACCGGCTCGGGCTCATCGCCAAGGACCGCATCTACATGACGAGGGCGAGTAAAAGCGTAGCGGCGGCGGTCTATGCTGAAAACCAGGTCACGATCGACAAACAGTACCACGTCGTGGGTGCGGTGGTCAGCCGGTTCCTCGACATGGGGAGCCAGGTGCCGCACCTGTACCAGATGCCCAATCTCGCGAAGAACCTGCCCCCGGGCATGCCGGGCGGGAACATCTTCAACTACGTCAAGATCCTTTCCTGGCGAGAACTGTAGGACTGAGCGTCCGCGCCTGCTAGTCGGCTCTGCCTGAGCCGGCTGCCGCCTGCGCCAACACGACCGGTAATGGTTTGCTTGCCTCTCCCACGAGGATCGAGCGCTGGGGGAAGGGGATTTCGATCCCTTCGGCGTCGAAAGCCTTCTTGAGTCGCCGGCGATATTCTCGCCCTACGTCCCACTGCCGGATCGGCCGCGTCTTGAGCCGCGCCTTGATGATGACGGCGGAGTCGGCAAAATTATCCACCCCGAAGATCTCAATCGGTTCCAGGATCATCGGGCCGAGGACCGGGTCCTGACGCAGCTCCTCGGCCACCCGCCGCATGACCGTGATGACGCGGTCCGTATCCTCCTTGTACGCCACGCCAATATCCATGAGGTAGCCCGACCACTCTTTGGTCATGTTGGCCAGCGTATTGATCGTGCCATTCTCAAAGACGTGAACCACCCCCGAGAGATCCCGCAGAATGGTGGTGCGAAAGGTGATGGCCTCCACGAGCCCCCCTGTCCCATTCACGATGGCCACATCCCCCACCCGCACCTGGTCCTCCAGCACCATGAAGAACCCGCTGATCACGTCGCGGACCAGGTTCTGGGCGCCGAAGCCCACCGCGAGGCCGATGATGCCTGCGCCGGCCAGGATCGGGGTCACGTTCAATCCGATCTGATCCAGAGAGACAATCGCGACAAGCGCCCACAAGACTACCAAGGTGATCGTCCGAATCAGGCCGATTAACGTCGCCACCCGCTGCCGCGTCGTGCCGGGCACCATCTCGGTCCTCTCGCCCTCCGTGATCAGCACAGACTCCAGACGATCCAACGCAACCCGGAGAAAACGGGCGCCGACATAGCCCGCCACGACGACCAATCCGATGCGGAGCACCGCCTGGATCACGAGGGCTGCGACGCGGAACAACCCAGGGGTGAGATTCTCCAGCGATATTCCCATCATGGCATTGCCTCCTTCCCCGCAAGACGGGCCCACGTGGCTACCTGGAGTGGCGATTGCCCTCGGCGTCCGAGAGATCCACGCAGGCTACGCGTAGAACCAGAATCCGATGAGCACACTCACGACCCATCCGGGGACGGAGGCACCCACTGCCCGTTCCGTCCAGAGATAGTCGAGGGCTTGTCTCACCGCGATCACCATGGCCACCAGCATCCACATTTCCGCGACCAGAAAGACCAACTCGGCGGCCGGAGGAACGATGCCCAGCACGCGGATCAGCCCGGGCGCCGCAGAAAAGCCGACGGTGCGGGCGAACGGCTCGATGTCTGCCTTGGTCCGGGGCTCGGGAAGGAGCCTAGTGCCGATCAAGTAAGTCAGCAACGCCCAGACACACCACCGGGTGAGCGCCACGATGGTCCCCGTGATAACCCCACCAAGCCCTGCCCGGGTGATCGCCCCGATGCCGGCCGCAAGGCTCGAGAGTAGCACCACCGCCGCGGCCTGACCCATCGCCTTCTTGTCGGTCTTGATCCGCTGATACAACCGGACATCAAGTGTGGCTGCCCGGATGATCCGATCCGTAAGAATCCTCATCCTCTCCTCCAGCGCGTGATGCCGTGCGGGATCCCTGGATGAAAGCCGGTCTCTTGCAGGCGTGCGCTCTTCGGAGGTCCAAGACGATGGCGGGACCTCCGAAGAGACCCTCTCATCGACGGAGGGCAGCCGGGCCGTTCACCACACGACCCGTCTCCGAGGTGTCGTAGCCCCCGAGGGCCTCGACCTCTTTCTTGAACCCGTCGCTTGAGATCAGGTCGAGCAGGGGTCTCAGGACAGGGTCGCGGTAATGGCCTTCCGGGAAGATGAGATCGTACCGCTCCTTCAGGAGGGGAATGAAGTCCAGGTCGAGGGCTCGGGCCGCGGCCAGGATGCCGAGGGCGACATCCGCCACCCCCGCCTTCACCGCAGCGGCCACCGCCAGATGCGTATACTCCTCCCGCTCGTACCCGATGATCCTCATCGGATCGATGCCGAGCTGCCTCAATCGATAGTCCAGCAGCATGCGCGTCCCTGCTCCCTTCTGCCGGTTGACGAACGTGACACCCTCTCGCGCCAGATCGAGAAGGGTGGTGATGCCCTTCGGATTTCCCTTGGGGAGGATGAGCCCCTGGTCCCGGTGCACCAGCGTCAGCACGACGACCTTCTCCCCGGGCAGCAGGCGCGCGACGTAGGGGAGGTTGTACTCCCCGGTCTCCTCATCCAGGAGATGGGAACCGGCCATGTGGGCCTCCGCCCGCTTCAGGGCTAGGAGCCCAGCCAGACTCCCCACGTTGGTCGAGGAGAGATGGAGATCTGGATGGCTTCGCCGCAGGAGATTGGCGAGTAGATCCAGCGTGAGATCGTGACTGCCGATGGCCACGATGGTCTTTTCGATCTCCTCGGGTCGACGGAAGAGTTCAACGGTGACGGTCGACCCCGCATGCACCCCCTCGGAGAAACGGGGAATGCGGACGATGCCATCGGCGCGGACCAGAGACATGATCACGCCCGCCCCCCGGGAGAGGGGCGTCGCCACGACCTTGTTCCCCACCCGCCCCAACTTGACCCGCAAGAACTCATCCTCGCCGAGAGGGGAGAGGATCTTTCGGGTAATCGTCGCGGTGAGCGTCGGCCGCTCTGGAACCGCCCTCCCCTCCAGGCGATACAAGATCGGCTTCACCAGGAGATCGCAGGTAATAACCGCCGAAACGGGATATCCCGGGATCCCGATGACGGGGCGTCCCCGGACGATCCCGAGCACCACCGGGTGCCCCGGGCGGATCGCAATCCCATGCACGAACAGCTCCCCCAGTTCCCTCACGATGCCGGCGGTGAAGTCTTCCGAGCCCGCCGAGGAACCGGCATTGATGACGACAACGTCGTGGGTCGCCACCGCCTCCTCGACGGCGGCCCTGATCGCAGGGAAATCGTCCGGGACGATGCCGGTGCGGTTTGCCTCTCCTCCCCACTCCCGAATCATCCCGCAGAGCATCAGGGAATTGAACTCGATGATCTCGCCGGGCTTCACCGCACTCCCCGGTGGAACCAACTCGCTCCCGGTCGGGATCACGGCCACCCGGGGCCGCTGGCGAACCTCAACGGCACCCAGACCGCATCCGGCAATGGCGCCGAGATCGGCCGGGGTGAGGGTGTGTCCTTCGGGAAGGATCAACTCCGTCGCGACCATGTCTTCCCCCATGGCCCGGACATGGTGCCACGGGGGCACGGGGGCGTGGATCTCGATCTCCTCTTCGCCTACCGGGTACAGGTGCTCGAGCATGACGACGGCGTTCAATGGCGGGAGAATCGGGTCACCCGTATCGACCCACTGAAACTGCTCCCGCGCCCTCAACCGCACCGGGCTCGTCTCTGAGGCAGCCCGGGTGTCTTCCGCGCGGACCGCAATGCCATCCATGGCCGCCGCGTTGTAGTGCGGGTTCGATAGGGCTGCCCAGACCGGCCTGGCGGTCACCCGCCCCAGGGCCGCGTCGACCGACACCAGCTCGCCGGAGAGCGGCCTGAGCAGTCCCCGGGCCTCGAGCGCCCCAAAGAATTTCTGAAGGGCCTCGTCGAGCGGGATCGGTTCGAGATAGACCTTGCGTCGAGCCATCGCTAGAACCGCCGCACCTCCACCGTCTGGTCTGCCGAGAGGCCACCCACGTTTAGCGGGATAGCGATCAGGCCGTGGGCCTTTATCAGGGTGTAGATCAGGTTCGACTTGCCGTAGACCGGCTCCGCCAGCACCTCGCCCCCCTCCTCGAGCAGCCGGACCGGGACGTAGTCCTCCCGACCGAAGGCGGAGGCCACGTTCTTGGTGAGGCGGGCCTGGACCGTCGCCCGCTCGGGAGGCGCACTTGACGCCAGGTGGTACAGCGCGGGGCGGACGAAGAGATCGAAGGTGACAAAGGTGGAGACCGGATTCCCGGGTAGGCCGAAGACCGGTTTGTCCCCGCACACCGCGAGGATCGTGGGCTTGCCAGGCTTCAAGGCCACGCCGTGCACCAGCACGCCAGGTCTCCCCAGTGTCCCGATGACCGCCGCGGTCATATCCCGGGTGCTCACCGAGCTACCCGCCGAAATGATCAGGACATCCCCGTGAGTGATGCCGGATTCTGCCGCCTCTCGTAAGGCATCATAGTCATCCTTGACAATCCCCAGCGGGTGGGGAATCCCCCCCGCCTGCAGCACGAGGGTGGCTATGGTGTACGTGTTGATATCCCGAACCTGTCCGGGGCCGGGCTCGACGGGTGGCGGAACCACCTCATCGCCTGTCGCAATGATGACGACACGAGGCCGCCGAACGACGGAAAGAGTGAGGATCCCGACTCCCAACAGCCCCCCCACGTCCTGGGGGCGAATGGAGTGGCCTTTGGGGAGGAGCCGCTCTCCCCTTGTCACATCCTCGCCAACCTGAACCACATTCTCGCCCGGCGCCACGGGACGGGTGACTTCGATCGTGCTGGGGTCCACCTCCTGGGTATGTTCCACCATGACGACCGCATCGGCCCCCTCTGGAACCATCGCCCCTGTCGGAATCCTCACGCCTTCCCCGGGACGGACCGACGCCCGGGGAGTTTCTCCCATCGGGACCTCGCCACCTATCTTCAGGTAGGCTGGAAGGCCATCGCTTGCCCCAAACGTGTCCTGGGCGCGGACGGCATACCCGTCCATGTTCGAGCGGGGAAACGTGGGAAGCTCAATGGGTGAGAAGATATCTGCCGCCAGGATCCGTCCGAGGCCGTCCTGAACCGGAATCTCCTCGGCCGGGAGCGCAGCCTTGAGATGCTGGAGGAGGCGATGGAGCGCCTCCCGAGGGGTCAGCACTTGAAACAGTTCGGGCATCGTGGACCTCGGGTTTTCATTCGGATTATGGCAGGACCTCGAGGCTGATATCGAGGGCCCGAGGCGAGTGGGTGAGGGCCCCGACCGAGATGAGATCGACGCCGGTCTCGGCGACGCGTCGCACGTTCTCCAGCGTGATCCCGCCTGACGCCTCGATGAGAATCCTCCCTGTGTATCGTCGAACCACCTCTTCCATCTGATCGAGAGACATCCCATCCAGCAGGAGGGCGTCCGCCCCTGCCTCTGCGGCTTCCGTGGCCTCCTCTGGACTCTCAACCTCGATCTGGATCTTCAGGAGGTGGCTCGTGCGGTGGCGAATGCGGGCCACGGCCGCCTTCAAGCTCTCCCCCCGGGCCCTGACTACCGCCAGATGGTTGTCTTTCACAAGGACCCCGTCGCTCAAGCTCATCCGGTGGTTGAACCCCCCGCCCATCCGCACGGCATACTTGTCGAGCCACCGCATCCCCGGAGCGGTCTTCCGGGTGTCCACGATCTTGGCCGGCAGGCCGGCCACGGCCGCCACGTACCGGGCAGTCTCGGTCGCGATGCCGGAGAGCCGCTGAAGAAAGTTCAGGGCCACCCGTTCAGCCCTAAGGATGCTGGCCAAGGAGCCAGTGACGGCGGCCACCCTTTCCCCCGGGACGACCCGACCCCCCTCCGGTCTCAGAACCTCAACCGCAAGGCGGGAATCGACCGTGGTGAAGACCTGCGCGAAAACCCACGTCCCGGCCAGCACCCCGGCCGCCCGGGCCACGGCCTCGGCCCGGCCGCACTCCTCGCCGAGGACCAGGGCCTCGGTGGTACAATCCCCGCTGATCCCATCCTCCTCCAGGGCGCCTTCAATCAGGCGCTGGACCTGGAGGGGGATGGCTCCTGACTCGCCTTGAGGCATTGGCCCTTGACCCCTCCCGATAATTCCCCTAGCATAATAGCTGAAAGATGCCTCTGGAGAAAGCGCATGGCGATACAGACCGACATCAGCCAGGAGATCCGCCGATTGAAAGAAGAGCGGAAGGCGGTGATCCTGGCCCATAACTACCAGGTCCCCGAGGTCCAGGATATAGCTGACTTTACCGGGGACTCGCTGGGCCTCTCCCAGGCCGCCGCCCGCACCGACGCGGAGGTGATCGTCTTCTGCGGGGTGCACTTCATGGCCGAGACCGCCTCAGTCCTCTGTCCCGACAAGACGGTCCTCCTTCCCGATCTCGAGGCGGGGTGTTCTCTGGCGGCCACCATCACCGCAGAGGAGCTCCGGCAGTGGAAGGCGAAGCATCCCGAGGCGGTGGTGGTCTCGTACGTGAATACTACGGCGGAGGTCAAGGCGGAAAGTGACTACTGCTGCACCTCGGCGAACGCCGTGAAGGTCGTCCAGGCCATCCCCCCCGATCGCGAGGTCCTCTTCCTCCCCGATCTATATCTGGGGGACTACGTCGCCCGGGTGACCGGCCGGAAAAACATTCGCGTCTGGGCGGGCGAATGCCACGTGCATGCCGGGATCCGTCCCGGTCACTTTCAGGAGGCCCTTCGCCTCCATCCGGACGCCGAGGAGATCTTTATCCACCCGGAGTGCGGCTGCACCACCAACTGCATGGCATTCGCCCAGGACACCCCCGAACTGCAGAACAGGATTCACATCCTATCGACGAGTGGCATGATCCGCCGTAGTGCCGCGTCGGCCGCCAAGAAATTTATCGTGGCGACCGAGACCGGCATTCTCTACCCTCTGCAGAAGGGGAACCCGGACAAGACCTTTGTCCCTCTCAAGGAGGATGCGGTCTGCGAGTACATGAAGAAGATCACCCTGGAGAAGGTTCTGCGCTCGCTCCAAGAGATGGTCTTTGAGATCAAGGTGCCAGAGCGCGTCGCCGCCAGGGCTCGGACCGCCATCCGCCGGATGCTTGAGCTCGCCTAATCCCGTTCCAACGCTCTTCATCCAATCCAAAGCAAACGCGCTTTGCACGTTTGCTTTAGACCCCCTCCCGGGCCTCCTGTCCCACGGGGGAGCCCCGGGCCTTTTCCACGAGCTTCGCCGCCCAGATCCCCACTTCATACAGGAGGCAGAGGGGACCCGCCATCAGGAGCTGGTTGAAGATATCAGGAGTTGGGGTCAGGATAGCGGCGACGACGAAGTTCGCGAGGATGGCGTACTTGCGATTTCGGGCGAGAAACTTGGAGGTGACGAGGCCCAGGCGGGCGGCGAGACTGATGAGGAGGGGGAGTTGAAAGATGACGCCGAAGGCGAGCATGAACTTGGCGGTAAAATCGATAAAGAGGCCGATCGAGAGCATCGGCGTGAGGTGCTCGGTCTTATAGGTGAGGAGGAAGCTCATGGCGAAAGGGAGGACGAGGAAGTAACAGAAGAGGAGCCCAATGAAGAAGAAAATGGTCCCGAGGATGACGAAGGGAAGGGCAAAGCGCCTCTCCCGCTCAAGCAGACCGGGAGAGACGAATCGCCACACCTCGAAGAGGATCACGGGTGTAGTCAGGATGAGGCCGGCGAGGAAGCCGATCTTGATATGGGCCCAGAAGGCCTCTGCCGGGGCAAGGAAGATCAGCTCGGGCGGCGCCTTCGAGGTGATGACCAGGTAGGGGGCGCTCTTCTGAAAGGCAAAGGTGGTGGTCAGCACCCGCATGAGGAGCGCCAGAATCTCCTCGGAGAAGTTGAAGGCGATCGCGAAGCCGACGCCGATGGCGATGAGCGAGACGATCAGTCGCCTTCGGAGCTCCTCCAGGTGGGAAAGGAAAGGCATCCTATCATCAGCCATCGGGCTGATCACCCTTGGAAGGAGCAGGCTCGGCAGAAGCGGTTTGGGGGGCAGCGCCCGGTGGCTGAGGTGAAGGTTTTTCCTCTTCGTCGAGCTGGAGATCAGCGCTCAGTCCCGCTTTGAGCTCCTCGGACGCTCGCTTGAACTCCGCCAGGCCGCGGCCCAAGGCCCTGCCCAGATCCGGGAGCTTCTTGGGACCGAAGACCAGCAGGGCGACGATGAAGATGACGATCAGTTCGGGCATTCCGATGCCGAACATAGGGCATTCCCTCAGGAAAAGGCTACAGGGAGGGAGGGAGGAGTGTCAAGCCGATTCTCCCGCCACGTCACCGGTAAAAGACGCGCTTGAGTTGTTCCACTCCCTTGGTGGACGTCAGCGCGAGGATCGTGTCATTGGGGAGGAAGGTGGTGCTTCCCCGAGGGAAGACGATCTGGTCTCCTCGGATGATGGAGATGAGGACGCTGTCTGCCGGAAGCGGGAGGTCTTTCAATGAAACACTCAACGCTGGAGAGTCAGGAGGGAGCACGAGCTCTACGATCTCAAGGTCGCCCTTCCCGAGGGCCAGCAGAGGAAGGATCTCGGTGGTGATGGCCCCCTGCTCGATGAGGTTGCAAATGATACCGGTACTGGACACGGTGAGGTCAATTCCCAGCTTTTCAAAGGTCGTCCGGCTTCTCGGATCGATGACACGTGCAATCACCCTTGGAACCTTTAGGAGGCGCCTGGCCAGGAGACAGGCGATCAGGTTTGTTTCGTCCTGATCGGCCACGGCGATCAGGACATTGGCCCGCTCGGTGCCCGCCCTCCGGAGCAGGGCGACGTCGCACTCCCCCCGCACAACAACCTCACCATACTCCTCCGTGAAGAGCCTGCACCGGTCTTCATTCGGCTCGATCACGGTCACCTCGTGCCCACGCGCCAAAAGGGCCTTGGTCAGGTGGTAGCCGACGGTGCCTCCCCCGACGATGACGACGTTCACCTTTCCCGTTCTCCTTTCGGCCCGTTATCGTATCAAGGATTCAAACATCGCCTGGGCCCCGAGGGTGAGGGGGCAGATGGCCTCAACGCCCAGTTCCTGGGCGATTTCGAGCCGGCGAGGGTTGATGATCCCAATGATCACCCGGGGGACCTGGTATAGCTCCTTTGCGATCACCGCGGCCATGAGATTTACATAGTCATTATCCGTGACGGCAACAAGGGCGTCGACCCCCTGAATCCCGGCCGTCTTGAGGAGCTCCTCGTCGCTGCCGCTTCCGACGATACACCGGATGCGAGTCTTGGCTGTCAGCGTCGCCTGAACCTTGCCCGTCTCCGGGGTCGCGATCCGCTGAACGACCAGATCTTCCCCTAGCATCTTAAAGGACCTCGGCTCACGGTCCACGATAACCACCTCGTGGCCCTGGCCCACCAACTGTCCGGCCAAGAAGGAGCCGACCCGCCCGGAGCCAACGATGAGTGCCTTCATCAACCTCTCCGTTTGCAGCCTGTAGAGGGGCGGCGGATTCTATACGCCCTTTGCCCGACGCTGTCAAGAGGAGCGGGCGAGAGAGACGGCCATTGATGGTATCGGTGCACGAGTTCGGCACCGGGGAACGCGGACAGACCTCGGAGGACGGGGAGAAGGCTCTCACGCATGACGGGACCCCGGAGGGGTTAGGCGCTCTTCAGGGCGATACTCTCCACAATGTTCGCCACGTCCTCACAGCGGTCGGTGGCCGTCTCAAGGATCTCGTAGATCTCCTTCCACTTGATCACGCCCAGCGGTGGCCGCTCGCCATCAAACAGGGCGGCCGTGGCCTCCCGGTAGACCTCGTCAGCTGCATTCTCTAGGCGGTTAATCTCGATGCAGTACCCCTCGACATCTTCCAGCTTGGGCATGTGCGAGACCGCCTTGACCATCTGCTCGGCGGAGGTCACGATGATTCCGCACATCCTCTTGGCCTCAGGGGTTACCTCATCGATCTTGTATAGGACCATCCGTGAGGCCGCAGCCTCTATGGCATCCATGACGTTATCGAGGGCCGTGGTGAGCGCATGAATATCTTCCCGATCCAGGGGGGTGATGAAGGTCTGGTTCAGCATCCGCATGATGCGATGGGTGATCTTGTCCCCTTCGTGCTCAAAGTCCGCGATCCTTTTCCACGATTCCTGGGGATCCCGATAGTGGTCGAACATCTCCTTGAGGGCCTGGGCCCCTGCCAGGGCGTTCTGCGCTGCCTCTTTGAACAAGTCGAAGAACTTCTGTAGGTGGGGGACCGACTGAAACACGGACCCTCCTCGGGTGCTCCCCGAACCACGATGTGCCTACTCGCCGCCCGAACAGGTTGTCAACGATCCGTCGGGTGATAGATCGTGACCCACCGACTCCGCTCGGCGTGGCGTTCTAGGGCGAGCTGGATCAGCCGGCCCACGAGATCCGGATAGCTCAGGCCGCTGGCCTCCCAGAGCTTCGGATAAACCGACGTGGCCGTGAAACCGGGAATCGTGTTGATCTCGTTGGCGTAGAGTTTTCCCGAGGCCCGCTCCAGGAAGAAATCGACCCGGGCCATCCCGGCACAATCGATCGCCTGATAGGCCCTGATGGCCTGCGCCTGGACCTCCTGGGCGAGTGGGGGAGGGAGCGGAGCCGGAATCCGCGCCTCGCTCATGCCGGGCTCATACTTGGCCCGGTAATCGTACCAGAGCCGTTTGGGGACGATCTCGCCGACCATTGACGCCTCCGGTGCGTCGTTGCCCAGGATCCCACACTCGATCTCCCGGCAGTCCAGGCCTTGCTCGACCAGGATCTTGCGGTCGTATCGAAAGGCCTCGGAAATGGCCTGATCGAGACTCACACGATGTGTCGCCCGACTCACCCCGACGCTCGAGCCCAGGTTGCTGGGCTTGACGAAGATCGGATACACAAAGGCCTGTTCCAGCTGGCTCAAGGCCGCGGCGGGGTCTTCCCGCCAGGACCGGGCCGTGAGGACGCGATACGGCACGACCGGGAGCCCCGCTTGCTGGAAGGCGACCTTCGTCGCCACCTTATCCATGCCGAGCGCCGAGGCCATGACCCCGCATCCCACGTACGGCACCCCCAAAAGCTCGAGCAGCCCTTGGACCGTGCCATCTTCCCCAAACGTCCCATGCAGGACGGGAAAGACCACATCGATGGACTCCTGCAGCCAGCGTGCCACCCCCTCCGGTTCCACGCTCACGAGCGGGCGTGCCGACGACCCCGGAACGACGCCGACCCTGGTCCCCTTTTCCACCGACAGTTGATCCGGCCCCTTCACCAAGACCCACTCCCCGTGCGGTGTGATCCCGATGGGGAGCACCTCATACCGAGAAGGGTCCAGGGCAGCCAGGACGGATCGGGCCGAGGCAAGGGAGACCTCGTGCTCGCCCGACCGGCCCCCGAAGAGGAGACCCACCCTCATCCGTGCGCCGGCCATCTGATCTCCTCGGCCGCGCACGCCTGGCAAGGCTGCGGCATTGTGTGGTAAGCTCTTCCCTGCAAAGACGGGTTCAGGGTCGTTGGGAGCGTGCCATGATCCCTGGCTTCAATACAAACCTTTCTCATGGCCAGCAGGCCTACCATGTCCAGACTGAGGATGTGGGGGGAGATACCCCTCACGTCCTGACCCTGGCGTACCGCGGCGGCGCCGTGGTCGCCCAGATCAAGACGCCCTACAGCGAGCTCCTCGGTGCACACCCTTCCCCCGAGGCGTTGCGCGCGCTCATGACCAGCCAGCACCGCCAGATGATCGCGGACATTCAGGCGGGGAAATTCGAGGGCGAGCGACCCTGATCGGCTCACCGAAGTCCCGACCATCGCCGAGTGAGATCTGTGTGAATCCCCACCTGGTCCAGGATCCGCCCGACAATCTGGTCGAGCATCTCGGAGACCGTCGTCGGGCGCTGGTAAAAGGGGGGAATGGGAGGCGCGATCGTCACGCCCAGGCGGGCCAGGCGCAAGAGGTTCTCGAGATGGATGGCGTGGAGCGGACTCTCGCGCGGCACGAGAACCAGGTGTTTCCCCTCCTTGAGGACCACGTCCGCCGCCCGCCCGATCAGGGTATCCGCAAACCCCGATGCGATGCCGGCAAGGGTCTTCATCGAGCAGGGGGCGATAAGCATGGCGCGGACGTTGGGGGCCATGTAGGAGCCGCTGGCGAGGGGCGCCGCCATGTCGTGCGGGGCATGATAGTATGTCGCTAACGCCTTGAGGTCCCCGATCGCCCGCCCTGTCTCCTCCCGGATGACGATCTCGGCACCCTGCGAGATGATGAGGTGGACCGCATCGCCCCGCTCGGCCAGCACCTCCAGGAGGCGCACCCCCACAGCCGCCCCGCTCCCCCCGGTGATGGCCAGAACCAACTCCTGACCCGCCGCGTGCATCTCCATTGCCCTCGCGTGCGCCCAACCGGGCTCAACATTACATAGGGTTTCAGTGGTGTCAACAGCAATC
Source organism: Candidatus Methylomirabilota bacterium (assembly GCA_022615475.1). Lineage (GTDB taxonomy): Bacteria > Methylomirabilota > Methylomirabilia > Methylomirabilales > CSP1-5 > CSP1-5. The sequence continues at coordinate 20,976 of JAKEGQ010000170.1, forward strand.
AGAGTTGCTTGTAGAGGTAGGCGCCGAGGAGGAGCCCCAACAGGGAGGCGAGATTGATGCGGACGACGAAGCCGAACGTGAGGGACACGATCCTAAGGTTGAGGGTGGCCGGCGGATCGAGACCCGGCGAGATCCCCCGCGAAAAGATGCGGTCAAGAATGCCACCGGGAAAGAGGTAGGCGATCAACTCTCCTAAGGCGGCACCGATGAGGGCCCCTAGGATGATGATTACGATGAACGCAGCCGTTCCCCCGGGTTTCTTCGCCAGGGCCCACCCCTCCGTCTTACCCGGGCATCTCTCAATTGACTGCGCGAGATATCAGCCGGCAGTATGCTGGCACGAAAGCACACGGGATGCAAGGGCGAAATTCGCATTAGCGCGAGGGGGGCCTGAGAAAAGGCAGTTGCGTGGCGACCGCTTGTGCGAGAGCAGGGATCGTAAACGCGGCCGGCATGATGTGCGCGGGGAGGCCGTACCGAGCCGCCGTCTCGGCGGTGATCGGCCCGATGCAGGCGATGGTCACATCCTTGAGGAGCGCGGCAAGATCCTGCCCCGGAAACATCTCGACAAAGTTCACCACGGTCGAGGAGCTGGTAAAGGTCACCGCGTCGATCTGCGCGACCCGCAACAAATCCAGGACGGCGCCAGCCTGATCGGTCACCGGCACGGTGCGATACACGGCCACGACCTCGACCTCGGCTCCCCGCTCGCGAAGCCCAGTAGGGAGGACCTCGCGCGCCTCGGCCGCCCTCGGGATGAGGAAACGCATTCCGCCGAGATCTCGGTCCAAGGCCTCGAGGATCGCCTCGGCGCGGTACTCATCCGGTACCAGGTCCGGGTGCAGCCCCACTTCCTGCAGCGCCGCCGCCGTCGCCGGGCCGATCGCGGCCACCCGGATGCCGTCGAGTGCTCGGAGGTCTCTTCCCCCTTCTTGCAGGCGCCTGAGAAAGCATCGGACCCCGTTGGCACTGGTGAAGATGATCCATTGAAAGCTGGCGATGCATTCGAGGGCACGATCCACCGCCCCCCATTCGTCTGGCGCACGGATGGCAATCGTCGGGCATTCGATCACCTCCGCCCCATAGTCCTCCAGGAGCTCAGCAAACTCACCCTGCTGTTCTCGGGCTCGGGTCACCACGATCCGCCGACCTAAGAGCGGCAGAAAGACCTTTTCCTTTGGCTTCGGGTTCATGGCATCTGTTTCACGCTTCATAATTCACTGTACTTGGTTCACGGTTCACAGTTGACAGTTCACAGACGGCGATTCCGGACCTACGGTGAACTGTGAACCATGACGCTAGTCATTAGCGGCACCTCATGGGGCGGCGGGAGGCTCGAGGGTTGTTCCGGAAAGGTCCCGGATGATCCGATCCGCCCCGCGCCGCAGTAGCTCTTCCGCAATGGCGAGTCCGATCTCGTCGGCGATGGCGCTGGGCCCCTTCCGCTCGCCGCGGACCACCCCGGTCCCGTCCGGGTTGATCACCAGTGCCATGAGACGAAGCTCAGCCCCCTCGAGCCACCCATACGCGGCGATCGGAACCTGACATCCCCCTCCGAGCCGCCGGAGGAAGGCTCGCTCCGCGGCGATGGCGAGGCCAGTCGGCCCGTGATTCATGGGCTCAACCAGGTCGCGTACCCGTTGGTCTCGTGCACGGATCTCCAGACCGAGAGCGCCTTGGCCGACAGCGGGGAGGCTGATCTCGACCGGGAGGATCTCGGTGATCCCCTGCTGTCGCCCGAGGCGGTACATCCCGGCAGCCGCAACCACTATAGCGTCGAGCCTCTCGGTGTCGAGTTTCCTCAGTCGAGTATCCAGGTTCCCCCGGAGTGGGACGACCGTCAGGTCGGACCGAAAATGCAGGAGCTGGGCTTGCCGTCTCAGGCTGCTCGTGCCGATCCTGGCGCCGGAGGGCAGAGCGTCCAGTTTCTCTCCCCGGCGCGAGATGAGGACGTCGGACGCGTCTTCCCGCTCGAGAATAGCGGCAATGCTGAGACCCGGCGCAATCTCGGTCGGCACGTCCTTCATGCTGTGGACCGCCACGTCCACCTGATTATCCAACAGGGCCTCCTCGATCTCCTTGATGAAGAGCCCTTTGCCCCCCACGTGAGATAGGGGGATGTGGGCGTACGTGTCGCCGCTGGTCTTGATCTTCACGAGCACCGGTGCCAGCTCTGGGTACCGACGCCTGAGTTCTCCTGCGACCTGTTCTGCCTGCGCAACGGCGAGCAGGCTTCCCCGTGTCCCTATCCTGAGTTCACGGCTCACAGTTCACCTCGGGCAAAATTTCGAACTTCGAAATTCGAATTTCGAAATCGTCCGCTTACGGACAATCGGTCGTCAGTCCTGGTCTTGAAGGCCGAAGAGTCGCCGCAATGCGCTTACGTAGAGGAGGCCGTCGCGGTTGACGGACTGTCGCTTGAGCTCGGTGGTAGGGTGGTGCAGGACCTTGTTGATGATGCTGTGGGCCAACGTCCGCACCACGTCCTGCTGGGCGGGGGTAAGCTCCGGCAGGCGGGTCAGCGCCCTGGCAAGCTCCGCCTCCCGGATCTCCTCCAAGTGACGCCTGAGCGTCACGAGCGTGGGGACCACCTCGAGACTCTTGAGCCAGCGGAGGAAGCTCGCCACCTCCCGGTCGATCAAGACCTCCGCCTGCGCTGCCTCGCGCTCGCGCGCCAGCCGATGGGCGGCCACCACCCCTTCCAGGTCATCAATGTCATAGAGATAGACATTATCGATCTGGTTCACCGCAGGATCGATATCCCGGGGAACGGCGATATCGATGAGGAAGAGGGGGCGGTTGCGCCGGAGCCGGATGAGCTCCTCCACGTCGGTCCGGTGGAGGACATAATGGGGGGCGGCGGTGGAGCTCAGCACGATATCGGCGTGAAGCAGTTCCTGGCGGATCTGGTCGAACCGGACTGCCCGGCCCTCAAGCTGTGCCGCCAGCTCGACCGCCCGGTCGAAGTGGCGGTGGGCGACGAGAACCGCCTGGATCCCCTCGCCCTTGAGATGCCGGATCGCCGTCTCCGCCATCTCTCCGGACCCCAGGATGAGGACCGTCCGGCCGCTGAGCTCGCCGAAGATCGTCTTGGCGAGCCCGATGGCTGTCGAGGGGATCGAGACCGCCGCCTCCCCAATCCCGGTCTCGGTCCGCACCTTCTTGGCCACCCCTAACGACCGCGCCATCAAGGTGTTCAAGATCGGGCCCGTTGCCCCCTGGGATCGGGCCACCTCGTACGCCGCCTTGACCTGACTCAGAATCTGGGATTCTCCCAGCACGAGCGAGTCGAGGCTTGCGGCGACCCGGAAGGCGTGCCGGATAGCGGCGTCTTGGCGATGGCAATACAGCCGGTCTCGAAAGAGGGTGAGCGGGGTCCGGGTTCCTTCCGCCAACAGACGTGGGATCGCGGCCTGGGCCTGCTCCGGTTCATCCGTGACGGCATAGACCTCCACCCGGTTGCAGGTCGAGAGGACGAGCCGTTCGGGCAGTCCCCCCTCCTGTTCCAGGCGTTCGAAGAACGGGGGCAGCGCTGCCCCAGAAAGGTGGAGGCGCTCCCGGATCTCCACCGGCGCTGTCGCGTGATTGAGCCCGACCGTCAGGATCACCATGGCTCAGTTAAAGGTGTGGGGGCGGCCGAGCAGGACGCTCACCCCCAGAAAGATGACCAGCACGGCGCCGAACCCAAGGATCGCCAAGAGCGCTGCCTTTCGCCCGCGCCACCCGGCACTGAGCCGGGCCTGCAGGAGCGCCGCGTAAATCACCCAAGTAACCAGAGAGAGGAGCTGGGTCGGGTCCCACATGAGGATCTGGCCCCGGGCGGCCTGGGCCTGGATCGCGCCTGTGATGAGGCCCGCGGTGAGCAGGGGAAAGCCCACCAAGAGCGCCCGGTGCCCGAGTCCATCCAAAAAGTCCAGGGAGGGGAGCCGATAATACATGGCACCGAGGCTCTTAGACTTGAGTTGCCGTTCCTGCAACAGATACATCAAGCCGACGCCGCAGGTCAGCGCCAGGGCGGCGCTGCCCAACACAACAAACGTGACGTGCACCCAGATCCACGCATTCTGGAGCGCCGGGCTCAATCCCGCGGGCCCTTTCGGCACGCTGGCCGCGGCGAGTGTCGTGAGCAGCACGATCGGGAGGACGAAGGCTCCGATGATCTTCCGCTGGAAGCGCACCTCGAGGATGAGATAGACCAG
>JAKEGQ010000171.1 GCA_022615475.1 Candidatus Methylomirabilota bacterium
AATCGAAGGACGAGCCGAGGACCTACCTCTTCACCCCCAGGACCAGCTCAGCGATCTGGATGGCGTTGAGCGCCGCCCCTTTCCGGAGCTGATCCCCTACGACCCAGAAGGCGAGTCCCTTGTCACTTGACAGGTCCTCTCGGATTCGGCCGATGTAGCACTCATCTTTCCCCGCGGCGACGATGGGCATCGGGTACTGGCGGTTGGCCGGATCGTCCCACAGCTTGAGGCCGGGAAAGCTGGCGAAGAGCCTTCGGGCCTCCTCCACAGTCACCTTCCGCTCTGTCTCCACAGTCACAGAGACCGAGTGCGCGTGCCAGACGGGGACCCGGACCGTGGTTGCGGCGATGCGCATCGTCTCATCTTCCAGGATCTTGCGAGTCTCATGGACGAGCTTCATCTCCTCCCGGGTGTAGCCGCTGGCCTCGAATACATCCACCTGCGGAATGAGGTTAAAGGCGATCGGATGCGGAAACACCTTGGCTTCCGCCGGCTCTCCCCTTACCCATGCGAGGACCTGTTGCTTGAGCTCTTCGAGCGCCTGGGCTCCCGCCCCCGAGACCGCTTGATAGCTCGACACGATGACGCGCCTGACCTTGGCCGCCTCGTGAAGCGGCTTCAAAGCCATCACCGTCACGACGGTGGTGCAATTGGGATTGGCGATCAGCCCCCTGTGACGCCGGGCCGCCTCGGGGTTGATCTCAGGGACTACGAGGGGGACGGTGGGGTCCATTCGAAAGGCGGAGCTGTTGTCGACCACTAGCGCTCCCGCCCTGACCGCCTCCGGAGCAAACTCCTTACTACGGCTGGCGCCGGCAGAGAAGAGGGCCAGCTCGATCCCTTCGAAGGAGCGCTCCGTCAGTTGCTCGACCTTGACCTCTTCTCCCTTGAACTGGAGAACCTTCCCCTCCGACCGTTCCGAGGCCAGCAGTCGGAGACCGCGCACCGGGAAATTCCGCTCGGCGAGGATGGAGAGCATGGTCTGCCCCACCGCCCCCGTTGCCCCCGCAATCGCCACCCGATACCCGCTTCTGCTCATCTCGCTTCGCTATCCCTTCCCTCTGTGCGCTCTCTACCCTGTACCCTTCTGCACCCTCTGCACCACTCTGCACTCTGCGCCTTCCCGTCAGTACTCGGAGAGGTACGGCAGGCCCCTCGCCACCCGCTCGATTGCGTCTCCTGCCTCCAGGAGGACACGGGTCGCATTCCACGTGCCTGTTAAGAGCTGTTCCCGATGCGCGATTGTCGCGGGCATAGCCCGCTCATCAAAGATCACCTCTTCCTTCTCGACGTCGAGCACAATCTGTTTCTCTGGATTCTCCGTCACCGCCTCCATCAACCAGTCCGAATCCTCTACATCCATACTCATGCAGGGAATGCCGAGGGCGGTGCAGTTTCCAAGAAAGATCTCTGCGAATGACTCGCCGACGATCCCGCGAATTCCCCACCGCCGGAGCGCTTCCGGCGCGTGTTCCCGGGAAGAGCCGCAGCCGAAATTCTGGCCGACCACGAGGATCGACGCCCCCTGATACCGATCCTCGTTGAAGGGATGGTCAGGCGCCTGCAGGCGATCGTCCGCAAAGACGTGCTGCTCAAGCCCCTCGAAGGTGACGCTCTTGAGGAACCGGGCGGGGATGATCCGGTCGGTGTCGATGTCGTTGCCGGGCAGTGGAATACCCCGACCAACGATCCGTCGCCTGAAGGGACTCATCGCAAGAGCTCCCGGACGTCGCTGACCTCTCCCGTGATGGCCGCCGCTGCCACCATGGCCGGGCTCATGAGGAGCGTCCGCCCGGTGGGAGAGCCCTGCCGTCCCTTGAAGTTCCGATTGCTGGAGGAGGCGCAGATCTCCCGGCCTTTCAGCTTGTCTTCATTCATCCCGAGACAGAGGGAGCAGCCCGCCTTGCGCCACTCGAATCCGGCCTCCCGAAAGATCATGTGAAGCCCCTCGGCCTCGGCTGCCGCCGCCACGGCCTGCGAACCTGGGACGACTAGTGCGCGCACGCCCCCCGCTACCTTCCGCCCCCGGGCGACCTCGGCGGCAGCCCGCAAGTCCGAGAGGCGCGCGTTCGTGCATGAGCCGATGAAGGCCACGTTGATGCGGGTCCCCGCGATCGGCCGACCCGGCCTAAAATCCATAAACGTCAGTGCCTCTGTCCACGCGGCCCGATCCGTCTCCGGTGCCTCCGCCGGATTCGGGATCCGGTCCCCAACCCCCAGCGACTGCCCGGGATTGATCCCCCACGTTACCACAGGCTGGACCGACCTTCCGTCCATCGTGACGATGTCATCGAAAGTCGCCCCCGGTTCTGTCGCCATGCTCCTCCACCAGGCCACCGCCCGATTGAAGGCCTCCCCCTGCGGCGCAAAAGGACGTCCCTTGAGATACGCGAACGTCGTCGCGTCGGGATTGATGTAGCCCGCCCGGGCGCCCCCCTCGATGCTCATGTTGCAGATGGTGAGGCGCTCTTCCATGGACATGGCCTCAATGGTCGACCCGGCGTACTCGTAGGCGTACCCCACGCCGCCCTTCACACCGAGCCGCTGGATGATGGAGAGGATCACGTCCTTGGCGTAGACGCCGCGTGCAAGGCGTCCCTCGACCCGAATCTGCCGCAGCTTCGGCTTGGCCATCGCCAGGCACTGCGTCGCCAGCACGTCCCGCACCTGACTCGTTCCGATCCCGAAGGCGAGCGCCCCGAGCGCCCCGTGTGTGGAGGTATGGCTGTCGCCGCACGCGATGGTCATTCCCGGCTGCGTGAGACCCAGCTCCGGCCCGATGACATGGACGATGCCCTGACGCCCGCTGTTCAGATCGAAGAGCCGGATGTCGAACTCCTGGCAGTTCCTGATCAGATGGACGGTCATCTCTTCGGCCAACCGGTCGCCGAAGGGGCGCATCTGCGAGGCGGTCGGGACGATGTGATCGATAGTCGCAAACGTACGTTCCGGGAGACGGACCTTGAGCCCCGCCTCCCTGAGCATCTGGAAGGCCTGCGGGCTCGTCACCTCGTGGACCAGGTGCAGCCCGATGAAGAGCTGCGTCTGCCCCGAGGGGAGCATCTTCACGGTGTGGGCACGCCAGACTTTATCGAGCAGCGTTTCACCCATATGATGGTATTCTCGCAGATTTCACCGCCATGGACAAGGCGTGGGCCACTCGTGAGTGGTGCTCAAGTCAGACACCCTGTCGCACCTCCTTGGCCGGAGGCGCCTGGCGTCCGACGACCCGGTTGATCGCGTTCAGATACGCCTTGGCGCTCGCTTCAATCACATCTGTCGAGGTCCCGCGACCGATGACCGTCTGGCCGTCGACCTCGATCGAGACCATCACCTCTCCCAGGGCGTCCTTGCCCGAGGTGACCGCCCGGATGCTGTAGTCCTTCAGCCTCGGGTGGATCCCGGTAATCTGATCGATGGCCTTGAAGGTCGCATCGACGGGGCCGTCCCCCCAACCCGATTCCTGGAACACCTCATCGTGCTTCTTCAGGCGGATCGTCGCTGTGGGGATCATATTCGTCCCGCTGGCGAACTGAAGATGCTCCAGGACGTAGGTTTCCTGCGTGGCCAACACCTGCTCTTCGACGATGGCAAGCAGGTCGTCGTCGAAGACCTCCTTTTTCTTGTCGCAGAGCTCCTTAAAGCGGACGAAGGCGCGGTTGAGATCCTCTTCGTTGAGATCGACCCCCAGGTCCTGGAGTCGCTTCTTGAGCGCGTGGCGGCCTGAATGCTTGCCCAGCACCAGACGACTCTGCGGCACCCCCACCGATTGTGGCGTCATGATCTCGTAGGTCAGCGCGTGCGACAGCATCCCGTGCTGGTGGATCCCGGCCTCGTGGGCAAAGGCGTTGGCGCCGACAATGGCCTTATTCGGCTGGACCGGAACGCCCGTGATGGTGGTGAGCAGCTTCGAGGTCTTGTAGATCTCCTCGCTGTTGACCCCGGTCTCCGCATTCAAGAGGTCGCGCCGGGTCCGAATGACCATCACGATCTCTTCGAGCGAGGCGTTCCCCGCCCGCTCCCCGATGCCGTTGATGGTGCACTCCACCTGTCGCACCCCTTGCCGAATCCCCTCCAGAGAATTCGAAACGGCCAGGCCCAGGTCGTTATGGCAGTGGGCACTCACGATCACCTTGTCGATATTGGGGACGCGGTTCATGAGGGTGCGAATCCGCTCCCCGTATTCCCACGGCGTGGCGTATCCCACCGTATCCGGGATATTGATGGTCGTCGCCCCGGCTGTGATGGCCGCGTCGACCATCTGACAGAGAAACTCCGGATCGGTCCGGCAGGCGTCTTCACACGAGAACTCCACATCGCTCGTGTACCCGCGGGCCCGCCTCACGGCCCGGACCGCCGCCTCCATCACCTCCTCCCGACTCATCTTGAGCTTGTACTGCATGTGGATGTCCGAGGTGGCGATGAAGGTGTGGATCCGGGGACGCTCCGCGTGCTGCAGGGCCTCCCAGGCCCGGTCGATATCCTGGTCCCGAGTCCGGCACAGCCCCGCAACCGTGATCCCCTCCCGAATATTCTGCGAAACGACCTTGACGGCCTCAAAGTCATCCGGGGAGGCGATGGGGAACCCCGCCTCGATGACATCGACGCGCAGTCGGGCCAGCTGGCGGGCCAGCTCCAGTTTCTCCCGCGTATTCATGCTGTACCCGGGAGACTGCTCTCCGTCGCGTAACGTGGTGTCAAAGATCAAAATCCGCGTCGCCATCACTTTCTCCTCTCGTCATGCCACTGCGGTGTCATCGTGCGGACACGATGATCCTGGACGTGTGTCTGATCCATCGAGGAATGAGAATGAGTGCTGTTCACGCCGGGGGAACCCTCCCTCACGGGGAGCGAGGCTCCCCCGGCGTAAGCTCGAGCTCTTCACCAGGCAGGACACGCTTGCGCCCGAAGGGAAGGTAGCGGAGGAAACCGGAGAGGGCATAGAGGAAGAAAATGCCAAAGAGGAGGAGGCTCGGTTCCGAGGCGATGATCAGCATCGCCAGGAGCACGCTGACGAGAATCGGGAAGGGACGCCGTCGGGCAATGTCAATCTCCTTCAGGGAGCGGTACCGGACCTTGCTCACCATGAGAAAGGCGGTGGCCGCGACCAAGACGACGATGAGGGCCGAGGTGACCTCCGCCGAAAGGACCTCCACCTCAAGGATCTTGAGGGAGGGCTCGTCGCCGAGAAAGAGGACACCCGAGGCAACGATCCCTGCCGCTGCCGGGATGGGCAGCCCCACAAAGTAGCGCTTGTCGAACTTCTTGGTCTGCACGTTAAACCGGGCAAGGCGGAGCGCCCCGCAGGCCGCAAAAAGGAAGGCCGCCAGCCAGCCGATGCGCCCGAAGGGCCGCATGGCGAACACGTAGGCCAACATCCCGGGGGCGACTCCAAAGGAGACCAGGTCGGCCAGCGAGTCCAGCTCCACCCCGAAATCGCTGGTGGCCTTTGCGATCCGTGCGACCGCCCCATCCAGGAAATCGACTACCAGCGCGATGATGATGGCTAGCGCCGCCTTGGAGTAATCATGCTTCGAGGTGGCGATAATGGCGTAGAATCCGCAGAAGAGATTCCCGATGGTCAGGATGCTTGGCAGGAGGTAGACCCCGCGGCGCCGCCCTTCCCGCCTCATGAGACCACCCCGATGATGCTTTCACCGCCTCGCACGTGCTCCCCCATTCGCACCCGTGGATCCACCCCTTCGGGCAGAAGCAGATCCACCCGGGAACCGAAACGGATCATGCCGATCCGCTCTCCCGCCCGTACGTCTTGCCCGGGTCGAACCCACGTGACGATCTGACGAGCCAAGAGGCCAGCCACCTGTCGCACAAAGATGTCCCCGATGTCTCCCCGAAGGTGAATCAGGGTCCGGGCGTTCACCTCCGAGGCCTCGGCCTTCCACGCCACCTTGAAACTCCCTCGGCTAGCGACCACCTCCGCGATCCGGCCGGCGCACGGAGCGCGGTTGATGTGGACATCGAAGAGGGAGAGAAAGATGCTGATTTCTGTCCCCCGTCGTCCGTCCACGGGTCGCCCGATCCGGACGACCCGTCCATCAGCCGGGGCCAGAATCGCCCCGGTCTCGCCGGGAGGGAGCCGCTCTGGGTCCCGAAAGAAGTAGCACACCGCTCCGGCGAGGAGCCCCAGGAAGAGGCCAGCCCCTCGAAGGCCAAATGCCCAGAGGACAAGCCCCCCTCCCAGCAGGGGAAGGATAAAGGGCCACCCCTCGGAGGCTATAGCGAGCGTCCTTCCCTGTCCCCCAACACCCAAGCGATCGCAACCTCCGAGATGCTCTATATATCACGCCCTCGCCCGTATTTCAAGCTCGCCTACTGGCTGAGCAGCCGCCGAATGAGACTCGGAACTTGGGCGAGGGCGTCATCGAGTCTGGAGGGGTCCTTCCCTCCCGCCTCGGCCAGGTCGGCCCGGCCGCCCCCCTCCCCTCCCGTCAAGCGCGCCAGCTCCCGAACAAGGTGGCCGGCATGGACCCGTGGCACGATGTCACCCGTGACCCCGACCACCCATCCAACCCGGTTATCCATGAGGGTGCCCAGAACAACCACCCCCGTGCCAAGCTTGGCCCGGAGCCGGTCTGCCAGGTCACGAAGCCCCTTCTGGTTGAAGTGCTCGACCCGCCCCCGGATGACGCGCAGTCCTTCAACTGTCTCGACCCGTTCCAGCAGCTCTTCGACGACCGTCGCCGCAAGACGGCTTCGCAGTCGCTGAATCTCCTGTTCCAGCTCCTCCCCACGCCGGTTCAGCCTGTCCACCTTCTCCGGAAGGTCCAGCGGCCGCGCCTTGAGCGCCTCCGCCGATTCCTGAAGGGCGGCCTCCTCCTTCAGGAGGTAACCGTACGCCCCGGGGCCGGTGTACGCCTCGATGCGGCGCGTGCCGGCCGCAACGCCGCCCTCACTGCCGATCTTAAAGATCCCGATCTCGCCAATGGCCTGGACGTGGGTGCCCCCGCACAGCTCGAGCCCGAAGCCGGGCACCGCCACAACCCGGACCCGATCCGCGTACTTGTCGGCAAAGAACGCCTTGGCACCCCGGGCGAGGGCCTCCTCGTAAGGAACCCCGTCCTCGATCATCACGGGGAGGTTTCGCCAGAGTTCTTCATTGACCATCCGTTCGAGGCGGGCGATCTCGGGGGCGGTGAGCGGCCCGAAATGGCGAAAGTCGAAGCGGAGGCGGTCGGGGGCGACGAGGGAACCCTCCTGCCGGACGTGATCGCCGAGGACCCGGTGCAGGGCCTCATGAAGCAGGTGCGTGGCCGTGTGGTTCTTGATAATCACCGCCCGGCGCTCCTCATCGATAGCGGCCCGCACGCGCTCTCCTTTGCGAATCACCCCCCGGAGGACCGTGACCCGGTGAACCGTGACGGTCGGTAGGGGCCGCTGGACGTCCAAGACCTCTGCCACGCCCTGCGTCCCTTCGAGGGTGCCGAGATCGGCCACCTGTCCCCCCGCCTCGGCATAGAAGGGGGTGCGATCCAGGATGATCTCCGCCTCCTCGCCCTGGGTGATCGCCTCGCCCGGCTTTCCCGCCTTCACGATGGCGATCACCTCGGCCTCGATTCTCGACTGGTCATACCCCACGAAAGAGGTCGGGGTGGACAGGGCCAGATCCTGTACGATCGGGGAAATCTCGGCCCCCTTGAACCAGGCGGCCGCGTGGAGGCGTGCCCGGTCCCGCTGCTGTTCAAGCTCCTTCTCGAAGTCCTCCCAGGCGCACCGGATCCCGTGTTCGCTGGCAATCTCATCGACAATGTCGCGGGGCAGGCCGTAAGTATCGTAGAGTTTGAAGAGGGTTTCGCCACTCAGGCGGGGTTCTCCGCGGGCCGCCTTCGCCTCCGCGATGGCCTCCTCAAGGCGCGGGATGGCCATCCGCAGGGTATGACCAAAGCGCTCTTCCTCGGCAAGCGTCTCGCGCGCCACCCGATCGCGGCTCTGTTGAAGCTCAGGGTACTGTCCCTTCATGAGATCGACCACACGTCCCGTCATGCGCGCCAGGAAGGGTCCCTCGAGGCCCAGGAGCTTCCCGTGGCGCAGGGCCCGCCGGACGATGCGCCGGAGCACGTATCCTCGCCCTTCATTGCTCGGGTAGACGCCGTCGCCCTGCAAGAAGGTGACCGCCCGGGCGTGGTCGGCGATGACCCGCATGGAGACATCATCCCGGTCCTTTGCGCCGTAGGCGCGTGCGCTGAGCTCCTCTACAACGCTGATGAGGGGGCGCAAGAGATCCGTATCGAAGTTGCTGGATACGCCCTGGACCACGGCCGTGATCCGTTCGAGGCCTGCCCCGGTATCGATGCTGGGCTTGGGCAGCGGGGTGAGCGTTCCGCCGGCGTCCCGGTTGAACTGCATGAAGACCAGGTTCCAGAGCTCAAGATATCGGTCGCAGTCGCACTCGACGCTGCAGTCGGGACGACCGCACCCCACGTGAGGTCCCTGATCGATCACGATCTCGGAGCACGGCCCGCAGGGGCCGGTGTCTCCCATCGCCCAGAAGTTGTCCTTCTCCCCCAGCCGGACGATGCGCTCGGGTGGAAGGCCGGCGATCTTCTGCCACAACGTGAAGGCCTCATCGTCGTCCTTGTAGATCGTTGCCCACAGCCGCTCGGGCGGTAGACCGAGGTCCACCGTGAACCACTCCCAGGCATAGGCGATGGCCCCCTCCTTGAAGTAGTCGCCAAACGAGAAGTTGCCGAGCATCTCAAAAAACGTGTGGTGCCTGGCCGTCTTCCCGACGTTCTCCAGATCGTTGTGCTTTCCACCGGCCCGGACGCATTTCTGGCACGAGGTCGCCCGGTTGTAGTCCCGTCGCTCCCGTCCAAGAAAGCTATCCTTGAACTGGACCATTCCGGCATTGGTAAAGAGGAGGGTGGGGTCCGCCCTGGGAACCAGGGAGGAACTCGGAACAATGGTGTGTCCCCGTGAGGCGAAATAGGTGAGGAAGGCCTCCCGGACCTCCGCTCCGCTCAGTCTCGGCATCATGCGCCCTCGATCGTTACATGGGTCTAAATCATTTAATGCTACGGTACGGGGACCGTGTTGTCAAGGAACGGGGATCGCACAGGAGGGGAGCGTGGGGGTCCCCACGGCGGGGCCTATGATCGATGCGGGAAGGCTACGGGTTATCCGGCCAGGCGCTCCAGTCCGGCAACCTTGGCGCCCTCCTCGTCCGAGCCGCGCGTGGCTCTCTCCGAAGTCGCTTCGATTCCCCGAACTTTGAGCGCGAAATCGTCCGGGTTGGAGGCCCAGAGCAGGGCCTCCTCGTACGTGATGAGGCTTCGCTTGTAGAGGACCATGAGGGATTGATCAAAGGTCTGCATGCCGTACTGGCTGTGACCAGCGGCGATGAAGTCAGGGATCTTTCGGGTCTTGTCCGCATCGACGACGCATTCCCGGATGGTCTGCGTCACCACCATGACCTCGGCAGCCGGGACCCGCCCTCGTCCATCGGCCCGCGGGACCAGCCGCATGGAAATGATGCCCCTAAGCAGCGAGGCCAGCTGGAGACGGACCTGTCGCTGCTGATACGGCGGGTAGACCGAGATGATTCGGTTGATCGTCTCCGTGGCATCGACCGTATGGAGGGTGCTCAGGACCAGATGCCCCGTCTCAGCCGCCAGGATGGCGGTGGAGATGGTTTCGTAGTCCCGCATTTCCCCTACCAGGATGATGTCGGGATCCTGCCGCATGGCGCTCCGGAGGGCGTCGGCAAAGGAGTCGGTGTCTGTCCCCACCTCCCGTTGGTTGACCAACGACTTCTTGTCCCGGATGAGATATTCGATGGGGTCCTCGATGGTGATGATGTGCGAGCTCCGGTGCGTGTTCATATGCTCGACCATGCTTGCCAGGGTGGTCGTCTTCCCGGTTCCGGTCGCCCCGGTGACTAGGATCAATCCCCGCGCCTCCATGGCGAGCTTTTCCACAACGGGGGGGAGATTCAGCTCCTCGATGGTCTGAATCTTTATCGGAATGACGCGCATGACCATCCCGATGGTGGAGCGCTGCTGGAAGATGTTCACCCGGAAGCGGCCCAGGCCGGGGATGCTGTGCGCCATGTCGATCTCGCGCTTCTGCTTGAAGTGCTCCCGCTGGCTCTCGTTCATGACCGAGAAGATCATCCGAACCGCATCCTCCTGACTGATCCGGGGTTTCTCGGTCAGCGGGACCAAGCGGTTGTCGATCCGAATGACCGGGGGGCTTCCGACCTTGATGTGCAGGTCCGAGGCCTTCCGTTCAACGGCGATCTTCAGGAGTTCTGCAAGATCCATGGCGCCTCCGGCGTTGGTGTTTGTGGGGCTGTATCATGCATTTTCTGTGCCGGAGAGGCGCTCTGGAAGGACCCCTGCCGGCCCGGAAGGGCGGGGGGTGAATGCAGGTGGGATCGCTCAGTTTACTCGGCAGTCTTCGGGGCGACGTCTATGCTCAGTAGGGCTCGAAGCTTTTTCTCGATCTCGTTGAGCATGGCCGGGTTTTCGTGTAAAAAGCGCTTCGCGTTCTCGCGCCCCTGACCGATCCGGTCTCCCCCATAGGAGTACCAGGCACCGCTCTTCTCGATCACCTTGTGGGCCACCCCCAGATCGAGGAGGCTCGAGGTGCGCGAGATGCCTTCGCCGAAGATGATGTCGAATTCGGATTCGCGGAACGGGGGCGCGATCTTATTTTTCACCACCTTCACGCGCACCCGATTCCCGATCACCGACTCTCCCTCTTTGATAGACGCGATCTTGCGGATATCGAGTCGGACGGACGCGTAGAACTTGAGCGCCCGACCGCCCGAGGTCGTCTCCGGGTTGCCGAACATGACACCGATCTTTTCTCGAATCTGATTGATAAAGACGACGCAGGTCTTGGATTTCGCAATCGCCGCCGTCAACTTGCGGAGGGCCTGAGACATGAGACGGGCCTGCAGTCCCATGGTCGGTTCGCCCATCTCCCCCTCGATCTCGGCGCGTGGGACCAGGGCGGCCACCGAGTCGATGACCACGACATCCACCGCTCCGCTGCGCACCAGGATCTCGGTGATGTCCAGGGCCTGCTCGCCCGTGTCCGGTTGCGAGATGAGCAGGTCGTCGATGCTGACCCCCAGCGCCTGGGCGTATCGGGGGTCCAGGGCGTGTTCCGCGTCGACGAAGGCGGCCGCACCCCCAAGTCGCTGTGCCTCGGCAATGATATGGAGAGCCAGGGTGGTCTTGCCTGAGGACTCCGGGCCGAAGATTTCGATCACCCGTCCGCGAGGCACCCCGCCGATCCCGAGGGCGTGATCCAGTTCCAGCGCGCCCGTGGGGATCGCAGAGACCGGCTCCAGGACGCCCGTTCCCCCCAGGCGCATGATCGACCCTTTGCCGTAGAGCTTCTCGATCTGTGTGATAGCCAGATCCCGTGCCCGTTCTCGTTCCCGCTTCTCGTCCATCCGCTCCCTCCCCTTCAAGCCGTCCATACGATATCGTCATGCGCCACATCGTGGCGGGAGACTACGTGATATTTCCTCCTGTGTTCATAGCGCCGCACCTCGCCTGCCGCGCCGGGACGAGGCGCAGGTGGCCAGCACCAAGGCACCCGTGCCAATGGAAAAACGCCGGGAATGTCAGAAGAATGGGAGGGCGACGACTACAATCCCAGCTTCTTCTCCAACTCCGTGAGCTTCTCTTTCAGGGAGTCGAGTTCCGCTTTCACGTTCGCCGGGGCCTCGCGGATGGCGGGCTCGCGGCTGGGCGTGATCTCATCCATGCCTCCCAACTTTGCCCACTGCTCCATCCCCTTCTTGGCTTCCCGCTGCACGGAGAGCATCGCATCCAGACTCGAAGAGAGGTACTGCCGGAAGACATCCTGGTACATCTCACCGTACTTGATGAGTCGATGGAGGAACGCAACCGGCAGCAGGTTCCGCCGCTTCTCCTCTTCCAGGAGGATCTGGACCAACGTGATGTTGGTCAGGTCTTCCTGGCTCTCCGCATCCACGATCTTCACCTGGCTCCCCTGGCGGATCATTTCCGCGATCTCCTCCAGGGTGACATACCGACTTCGGTTGAGATCGTAGAGCTTGCGGTTGCTGTACTTCTTGATGACGACCTGTTCTTCGGCCACCGCGGCTCCGTCTGGCTGCTCGAGGCTGGGATGGATATGGGAAGGCCGGTCGCGATGGAGCATATCAAAGGGGGTTGCCCCTGTCAAAGAGGAAATGCCACTCTGCGTCACGACCCCGACCAGGACTTCGGCACGGGTCCGTGCACATTATCAGGATGGCCCGGGGCAAAAAAAGAAGGGGGGCCGAGCCCCCCCGCCTTCTCGTCGATCCGCGGCTACAGATCGGATCGAAACTTCATCGCCCCGCACTTCTCACAACGGAGAGCCATCTTCCCCCGGCCGTTCCCATAGTAGTGGACCCAGGTCATCTTGGTTCCGTCGGCCGGACAGGGAATCACGCGAACAGCCTGACCGTTGATCTCGCGCGAGGCCAACTTCGCCACCTTTCCCTCTGCCTTCTTTACTGCTACCTTCGTACCCTCTACCTTGGCCATGAACCGTTTTCACCTCCTCCCCATCTCTCAAGAGAACCGCGTCAAAATAGAGATGGGCCAGGAGAATGTCAAGCAATTTTTGTTCCAAGTCGGGGGTCAGGCCAGGCGGGTAGCCTGTACGAGGGCCTGGAGGTGAGCGGGGGTCGTCCCGCAGCAGCCTCCGAGGATGGCTGGTCGTGAGGCAAGCATGGGCGGCATTTGGCGAGCCATAGCGTTAGGGCCGAGGGGATAGACCCATTTCTTCCCCCGCCTCTCTGGGAGTCCTGCATTCGGCTGGGCGATCAGCGGCAGCCCTGTCGCCTCCCGCATCTGCCGCAGGACCTCAACCGCGACCTCGACATCCACGCAATTGCAGCCGACCACCTGAGCGGTGGAAAGCTCCCGGACCGCCTCCGCCGGTAAAGCGCCGTCCAGCGTACGGAGATTGCCCCGCTCTGCGAAGAAAACCAGACTGACTGCGGCCGGCACGGCACTACACGCCTGGGCGGCGTCAAGGGCTATCCGTGCCTCGGCGAGGTGGGTCATGGTTTCGATAAGGATCAGGTCGAGCCCGGCTTCGTTCAGGTGGGCAATCTGCTCCTGGAACGCCGATCTGATCTCGGCCGGAGGCCCGCATCGCCTTCCTTGGCGAAAGCGCCCTGTCGGACCCACCCCGCCGGCGATGAAGTTTCGGGGGCTGCAGGCCCTGCGCGCCAGCTGGACCGCCGTCCTGTTCACGGTCGCGACCTCCGCATGGAGCCGGCGCTCCTTGAGCCGGAGGCGGTTCGCCCCAAAGGTGTTCGTCGTAATCAGATCGCAGCCGACCGCCAGATAGGCTCTGTGGATCCCCTGGATCACCCGCGGCCGGGTGAGATTCCAGGCCTCGGGCGGCTCGTCCGGCCCGAGCCCTTTGTCGGTGAGCATCGTCCCGATCGCTCCGTCGGCGTAAAGCAACCGACGGGCGAGGTGCTCGGCGAACCCGCCCCCCCTTTCAGGCGTGTCACGAGCACCCGCAGGCTGCCCCGCGGTCACCCCTCCTGTGCGTGAAGACGTCTTAC
>JAKEGQ010000172.1 GCA_022615475.1 Candidatus Methylomirabilota bacterium
CGGGAACGCCTGCTCAAGCACGGGCCGCAGCAGCTGACGACGGCCGAACTCCTCGCCATCCTGTGTCGCACCGGCGTCAAAGGTCGAAGCGCCGTCGATCTGGGGCGGGAGCTCTTGCAAACCTTTGGAGGCTTGCGGGGCCTGAACGCCGCCGATACTCACGACCTGCGCGCCATCAAGGGGTTGGGCAGTGCCAAGATTGCAGAATTACAGGCGGCCCTCGAACTCGGCCGCCGCTCCCTCAGCGAGGCCAAGCGGATCAAGGGAAAGGTGGCGTCTTCCGCCGATGTTTATGCCTTTCTCTTGCCGCTGATGCGGGATCTCAGGCGGGAGGCCTTTTGGGTGCTGCTCCTCAACGGCCAGAACGAGATCATCGATGTCCGGACGGCGAGTGAAGGCTCTCTCACGGAAAGTCCCGTCTATCCCCGCGAGCTCATGCAGCTGGCCAATCGCCACCATGCCGCGGCCCTCATCGCCGCCCACAATCATCCATCCGGCAATCCCAAACCGAGTGCCACCGACAAGGCGATCACCGAGGAGCTGGTCTTCGCCGGAAAGATCATGCGGGTCAAGGTCCTGGACCATGTTATCATCGGAGACGATCGCTACTTCAGCTTTGCGGATGCCGGGCTGATTACTGAGTACGAGCGGGCCTACGACCGTCGTCGAGGAGTCCGCCATGACTGAGCCGCCCGATAAGCGTCGCGCACCCCGTGCCGCCTGCGACCTCGTGGTGGAGTACGAGGTCAGGGGTGCCCGCCGTCAGCAGGGACGGATGACGAACATCGGTACCCACGGAACACTCCTCACGACACAGGAGACAACTCCCTCCGTCGGAGCCGATGTCCTCCTCCGCTTCCACCTCCCGCTCAGCAACCGTGCCGTCCAGGCTCTGGCGAAAGTGAAGTGGGTAACCCAAGGGGCCGCGGGGGTGGAGTTTCTCCATCTGGGGATCCAGGAAAAGGACGAGATCTGGAGGTACTACGCGAGAGAGTCGGCACTCCAGCGGACCCACGACGCCTGGCGCCCGATCATCAAGCGAACGGAACCCCCTCCGACCGAGCCTGAATAGATCCAGTGATCCGTCCGGGGACGTGGCCGGCTGGCTGTCAGGCGCCTTCCCACTCTCCGCCCCGCGGGGCCCCATAAGAGCGAATCAGCGCTTCCAGGGCCTGCTCCGCCGCCGGGTTCAGATCGAGGAATTCGACCCCGGTCTGATAGTAGAGGGCCCCTTCCGCTTCACGCCGACTCACCCGGCTGTGGACCACGCGACACCGGATGGTCAGGGGCTCCGCGGTGGTGGGCATATCAAGGAAGCAGATGGCATCGACCCGGAGCATACCCTGGTGCTCGACAAGGGCTCCTGTCACGCTGAGATCGAGCACCTCTGCCTCCTGGGGGGTCGTGATGGCCCCTGAGATGCCACGAATGCGAAATCGGGCAACCCGCCGCCTTTGAGGCTCGTTGCTCATCGGCTTCCTCCAAGCGATTTCTCGTTACCTCAGCGTGCCGTTCCCTCGGCGGTCCATCGCTATTAAGAAGGCGTGCGATCGCGATCTGCGGGCGGCAGTCTATCCTTCATGCAAATTCATGCAAATTTGCTGCCAGCCGTAGAATTCCGCGAACTGCGAGGGTGTGAAGGAAGGATCGGCCCGTGACTGCATTGAGCACGGCAAGCACCAGCTCTGTGCCAGAACGGACGGAGAAAGTCCCGAGAAGTTGCCTTAGGGCTGGTTCGTTGGTGAGGAAGGATACGACTCAGATGGAGTGTCGTGGAGTGCTGACCGGCCGCCCCTCGGGCAGCGTGCGCGCCTTATCAAAGCGGCTGCACGGCGGGGTGTCGAACAGCAAGCCGGGCAACGCCTCGGGCTCAGCGTAGAGCACCTGCCAGTACCCGCCGGCGACCTCGCCCTGAAGCTGGCCGGGCGCCCACCCCGAGACTCCGAGACATGCCACCACCTGCTCGAGACGCGCGGTCCCGGCCGCGAGGTCCCGCAGCAGGTCGGGGTTGCGGGTCACGCCCACCTTGCCCAGGCTCCAGGAGGGAGCCCATCTCCCCGGAGGGGTGTGGATAAAGGAGATTTCGCTGTCCCGGCCGACGGGGCCTCCGTACAGCACCTCGGACTCGGCGTACCGTTCGAACGTGCCGCGGTCGCGAAAGGGGAGATTCATCTGGGCCATGAGGCGGCCCAGGCTCTGATGGTCCGGCTTGTTGACAATCAGGCCCGCGGAACCTTGCTGCCCGTGTTCGAACAGGAGCACGACCGAGTCCCTGAAAGGCGGGGTCTTGATCTTGGCGATGAGCAGTGCTCCCGGGACCGGCGGTTTTTCCTCTCCGGGTGCACGAGACGGGGCGAGGAGGACGGAGAGGCCTCCGAGTCCCAGGATGGAAAGAAAGGTCCTGCGGTCGAGGCACTGTGGCACGGGACACCTCCCTTTCTGCGGAGAAAACCCGCGGGCCATCACTGCACTCCTCGCGCATCTGGCAACAAGTCAGCGCCGCTGTCCAAGCTCTGCGATCCGCGCCCGGATGGCCGACGCCTCTGGCGACGCCGCCTCGAGCTGCAGGAACCGCTCGTACGCGGCGATGGCCTCGGCGAACCTCCCCTCGCTGTCGCAAAGGAGGGCGAGCGCCCGGTGGAGCGTAGGGTCTGCAGGGCTCTGCCGGATCGCGGCCTCATATTCCCGAATCGCGTCCTCGATCCTGCCGAGCCCCTCGTAAAACTGCGCCCGCTCACGGTGTACCGCGGGGGAGGACCCCGCCACCGATGGAACGACTCTCGGCCTACTCGTGAGGGCGACGAGCGCGGCCCCAAGGACGAGCACACAGACCCCGATCATGAAGAAACTGATCCGCCAATCGAGCCAGAACTGCGAGAGGGGGATCCGGCGTCCGCGCGGCACCGGCGCTTTGGGGGCGTTCGCCATCGTCAGGCCTCTTCCTGTCACCGGGTTCACACTTCCCGCTTATGCTAGAGAAGAGACCCCGACCTGTCAATGCCGTGAGCCCGAACTGTCGCCCGCAGTCGGCGTGCGACGATCATGTCGCACGGGTCGCCCGGCCAGATTCGGGTTGCAAATTGACGGAGAACACGTTAGCCTCAGGCGAGAACGCCGCGCGGGCGCATCGGGGAGACACGATGATTCAGATGTTCCATGTCTCCAAGATCTACCCGAAGGAGGTGGTGGCTCTCTCGGACATCACCCTCCACGTTCAGAAGGGGGAGTTCGTCTTCCTGAGCGGCCCGAGCGGCGCCGGAAAGACCACCCTCCTCCGTCTCATCTTCCGCGACGAGCTGCCCACCTCGGGCCAGATTCTCGTCAATGGCCGCAATGTCGTCCGGCTCCGAGAGAGCAAGCTGCCCGCCCTTCGCCGCAGCATCGGCGTCATCTTCCAGGATTTCAAACTGCTCATGGACCGGACCGTGTACGACAATCTCAACCTCGTCGCCCGCGTGCTCGGCGTCCCCGAGGCCGTCAGCCGTCGTAAGATCGGCCGCCTCTTGAAAGAGGTCGGCCTCCTGCGGAAAGCCGATGAGACCCCCTACAAGCTTTCGGGGGGTGAACAGCAGCGGGTCGCCATCGCGAGGGCCTTGATGAGTGACCCCGCCATCCTGCTGGCGGACGAGCCGACCGGCAACCTCGACCAAGACCTGGCCCTGGACGTCATGCGCCTCTTGGTCGAGGTGAACATCCGAGGGACCACGGTCGTGGTGGCGACTCACAACCGCAGGCTCGTGTCCGAGATGGGCCAGCGCGCCCTCATCCTGAAGCAGGGCCGCTTGATGGAGGAGATTCACTGACTGATGTTCTGGGAGCGGCTGCGGCATCTCCTAGATGAGACCTTCCTGAACTTCCGGCGGGGGGGCTGGGGCGTGGTCGCCTCCATCGGGGCCATCACCGTGGCCTTCCTGGTAACCGGAACCTTCCTCCTGCTCACTCTGAACTTGGGCACCGTGGTGGCGCAGTGGGCGGAGGACTTCCAGGTCATCGCCTTTCTTGCCGACGCGATCACGCCCGAACAGGTGACGCTTCTCAGAAAACGCCTCGAGGGCGAGCTAGCGGTCCGCGAGGTGACGTACGTCTCACGGGAGGAGGCCCTGGCCGACTTTCGGAGACAGATCCGGGGTCAGGAAAGCCTGTTGGAGGGGCTGAAGACCAATCCGCTGCCGGCCTCTTTTCAGCTCCGGATTCAGAAAGAGTACCAGACGCCCACCGCCTTGGGCCAACTCGCCGTCTCCCTCAGGCGAATGGAGGGCGTCGAAGACGTCCTGTACGGTCAGGAGTGGGTAGACCGCCTGACCAGCCTTGTCCAGGTGATGAAGATCCTGGGGATCGTGATCGGAGCCGTGTTGGGCATCGCGTCGCTCTTCATCGTGGCCAACACCATCCGGTTAGCCGTCTATGCGCGGGCGCAAGAGATCGAGATCATGCGCCTGGTCGGGGCGAGTCGGAGCTACGTCCAGATCCCCCTCATCCTCGATGGCACACTCCAAGGCGGGCTGGGGGCCGCGCTTGCCCTGGGCATGCTCTACGTCTTGTTCAGGGCGACCCTGTGGCAATTGGGAGCATCGGCCCCGCTCATCTTCTCGGGGGGGGAACTGGGCCGCTTCCTCGATGTTGAGTATCGCATGGGCATGGTCGGCGTCGGGGCACTCCTGGGGGCCGTGGGGAGTCTCGTGGCGGTTCGGCGATTTCTCAGGGCGTGAGAAGGAGAAGATGAGACACAGCCGCGCTCTCGTGCCGATCGGACTCGCGCTTCTGTTACTCGCCGGAGGCCTCCACGCCGATGACCAAGGGACGTTACGCGAGAAGAAACAGCGACTGGAGCGGCTGAAGAAGGAGATCCAGGAGGAGCGGAAGAAGGCCCATGAGACCGCCGCCAAGGAGGCGGCCGCCGAGGCCACCCTGAAAAGGATCCAAGAGCAACTGGACAAGAAGACGCAGGAGTTGACCGCGCTGGAAGCAAATTTGAAGAACGAGGAGCGGGCGCTGCGAGAACTCAGGCAAGAGACCACGCACACCGAACGCGAGCTGGGCGAGATTACGGAGCGGTGGGCCAGCCGGCTGCGAGCCTTGTACAAGCAGGGGCAGTACGGTGTCTTCCGCCTCCTCTTTTCTGCCGAGAGCGTCACCGACATGGTGCGCCGGACGAAGTATCTCAAGATCATCACGGCCCAGGATCGGACCCTGAGCGACCGCTACGCCGTGGCGGTCACGGACCTCGGCAAGAAGCAGACGACCCTCGAGTCACGCAAGGCTGCCCTGGAAAAGAGTCGGAACCGCATTCGGACGACCGAGGCGGCGATCGCCGATGAGAAGTGGCGGCAGCGGATCCTGCTGGCCCGACTCCGGGAGGAGAAGGAGGGCTACCTCACCGCGGTCCGGGAGCTCGAGACCGTTTCGGGCCGTCTCCAAGATCTCATCAACCAGCTGAGCAAGCGGGCAAAGGCGGCTCCGAAGCCGTCGCCCGCTCTTCCGAGTGGCGCCTTCGCCGCCGTCAAGGGCAAGCTCCCCTGGCCTACTTCCGGAGACGTGGCCTCCCGCTTTGGCCGGAACCAGCACCCCAAGTTCAACACGGCGACCTTCAACAAGGGGGTCGGAATTCGCGCCCCACTGGGCCAGCAGATTCAGGTGGTTCATGACGGCACGGTCCTCTATGCCGACTGGTTCCGGGGCTACGGCAAGCTGGTCATCGTGGATCACGGCGAGGATTTCTACTCCCTCTACGCCCACGCCTCGGACCTGCTGGTTCAGGTCGGGGATGCGGTGCGGGTTGGTCAGCCCATCGGACGGGTCGGAGAGACCGGCTCCCTCGAGGGTCCCCAGCTCTACTTCGAGCTCCGCTACCGGGGCGAGCCGCAAGACCCTCTCGCGTGGCTCTCCCCTCGCCCCTGAAATTTTCCCTGAGCGGCCATAGTCCTGTGGTATACTATTTTGCATGTCCCCGAGGGTTCATTCCAGGTACACAGAGGCGCGCACAGAGGAGGTTCCAACGATGGTCTCCGGGAAGTTGACAGGACGAATCAGGGCTGTGTTAGTCATGGTTTTGTTGACGGTGGTGATCGTGACCAGCGGTGTTCACGAGCGGGTCGTGGCGACGGAGGAGACCTACGACACGCTCAAGGTCTTCACCGAGGTCCTCACGCTGGTGCGGCATAACTACGTCGAATCAACCGATTCCAAGGAGCTGGTCTTCGGAGCGATTCGGGGCATGCTGGAGGGGTTGGACCCCCACAGCTCCTTTATGCCGCCGGAACTGTACAAGGAGATGCAGATCGAGACCCAGGGCAGCTTCGGCGGGCTCGGGATTGAGATTACGGTGCGAGAGCGGTATCTCACCGTGGTTGCCCCCATCGAGGGGACCCCGGCGGACCGGGCCGGGATCGTCGCCGGCGATCGCATCATCCGCATCGATGGCGCCGCAACCAAGGACATGACGCTCGTCGACGCGGTGCGCAAGCTCCGGGGACTCAAGGGAACCCCGGTGACCATCACGATCCTCCGTGAGGGGCAGGAGCCCTTTGATGTCACCATCACCCGCGACATCATCGAAGTGCATAGCGTGCGCACCTCGGACCTCGGGGAGGGGATTGGGTACGTCCGACTGTCCTCCTTCCAGGAACGGACCAGCCGGGATCTGCAGGAAGAGCTCAAGGCCCTCAAGGAGAAGGGGATGCGCGGCCTCATCCTCGATCTGCGAAACAACCCCGGAGGACTCTTGACGCAGGCAGTTCAGATCGCGGATATCTTCCTGGAGAAGGGGAAGCCCATCGTCTATACGGAGGGGCGGGCGAAGAGTCAGAATCTGAGTTTCGTGGACCAACACGAGGGTCCCCTAGACATCCCCATGGTGGTGTTGGTGAATAAAGGTTCCGCCAGTGCCTCCGAGATCGTCGCGGGAGCGCTTCAGGACCACCACCGGGCGGTCGTGGTCGGGACCCAGACCTTCGGCAAGGGGACGGTACAGACGGTGATTCCGCTGAACGATGGCTCCGGGCTCAGGCTCACCACCGCCAAATACTTCACCCCCAATCGGCGCGCCATCGACGGGGCCGGCCTCACACCAGACGTCGTCGTCGAGCCTCCCAAGCCAGCGACGACCACCAAGACCGAGGGCCCAACAAAGGACCGACGGCAGGAGACCATCGGCGAACAGGAGGGGGATCCGTCCCGGCCCCTCGGCCGGAGCGCCCCCGACCCCACGACCGATCCTCAACTCGGCCGCGCCGTGGAGGTCCTCAAGGCGATCCTGATCCACGAACGGGTCCCGGGGGGGAAGGTGGTGTCCGGCTAACGCCTGCTGGAATGCTAAGAAGCTAGGATGCTAGTAGGCTCAGCAGCTTTTTGAGCGCCATGCCTTAGAGCCTCCCGAGCGTTCCAGCATCCTAGCGTTCCAGCCTACTAGCCTCGTCCATGTCTGAGCTGGTTCTGGGCATCGAGACTTCGTGTGATGAAACCGCGGCGGCGGTGCTGGAAGGCGGGCACAAGATCCGCTCGAGCATCGTTGCCTCCCAGGTCAACGTGCATGCCCCCTACGGCGGGATCGTGCCAGAGCTGGCCTCCCGTCGTCATCTCGAAACGATCGGCCCGGTCATCCGACTCGCGGTTCACGAGGCCGGCATAGAGTTCGGTGATCTCACCGGGCTCGCCGTCACGGTCGGTCCCGGCCTGGTCGGTTCTCTCCTGGTGGGGGTGTCGACGGCCAAGGCGTTGGCGTACACCCTCGGAAAGCCCCTGGTAGCAGTCAACCACATTGAGGGGCATCTCTACGCCGGTATCCTCGACCACCCGCACCTTGCGCCTCCCTATGTAGCCCTGGTGGCGTCGGGAGGCCACACGCACCTCTACCACGCGGAAAGCCCCGGGACATACCGCCTGCTCGGGTGTACCCGAGATGACGCGGCCGGAGAGGCCTTTGACAAGGTCGCCAAGATTCTCGGTCTCCCCTACCCCGGAGGCCCCCGCATCGAGCAGGCGGCGCTCCGCGGAGATCCAAGCGCGGTCCCCCTTCCGCGGCCCATCCTCGGCCATGGATCGTTAGACTTCAGCTTCAGCGGCCTCAAGACCGCGGTGATTCACTATCTCGACTCTTCCCCGCTGACCCCGCAGCTGGTGGCGAACATCGCGGCCAGCTTCCAGCAGGCCGTCGTGGATGTCCTCACGCGCAACGCCGTCAAGGCCGCGCAGCGTGTCGGGGCATCCCGGATCCTCTTGGCGGGCGGGGTGGCATGTAACCAAACGCTGAGACAACACCTGGCGAGAAGGGCGAACCGCGAAGGCCTGGAAGTGTACTGGCCCCGGCCAGAACTCTGCACCGACAACGCGGTCATGATCGCCGCAGCCGGGTCTTACCGCCTTGGCCGAGGCGAGGTGGCACCGCTTGACCTCAATGCCTCTGCCGACCTTCCCCTCTGCTAGTGCAGCTCCGAGTGATGAGTGCTGAGTGACGAGGCACGGACAGCACCCCGGAGACGCGTCCTCCCGACGACTCAGTCCTCAGCCCTCAGCACTTTACACTGGGTTATTGGTCGAGCCGGACCTGGATGTAGGCCTTCTGTTTGAGCTCAGCCAGATATGCATCCATGCGTTGCTTCAGCTTCTGGAGGAACACGCGCTGGCGGATCTGCTCACGCGCTTCGGCAGTCGCGGCATCGCCAGTCATCCGCTCCTCGACCTTGATGATATGGAAGCCGCCCGCGGTGTGGATGATCTCGCTGATGCTCCCTGGCTTGAGCGCAAAGGCGACCCTCTCCAGGACGGGGTCCATGTCTCCTTGGCGGATGACCCCCACGTCCCCCCCCTCCCGAGCCGTCGCGCCGTCGGAATACTCCGCGGCGACTCCCCCAAAATCGTCCCCGCGCTTGAGGCGTTCCGACGCCTCCGCGGCCCGGGTCCGGGCGGCCGCCACGTCCTCGGGGGAGGGCTCCCTGGGGACCCCGATGAAGATGTGCCGGATCCGCATGGACGCGGACTGCTGAGACCCACCATCGGCCTGCGTCTCAGAATACCGCGCCACCTCCTCGTCGGACACGACGATGCTGGTGCGCACCTTCCGGGTGATCAGGCGATCCACCGTGAGTTGTTCCCACACCCTGGTCCTCAACTCCTCCAAGGTGAGACTCTCCCGCGCGAGCGCCTCGGTGAACTGGGCATCGGTGGTGAGTCCACGCTCCTTCTTGATCTGTTCTATGGTCGCCGTCACCTCGGACTGCTCCACGACGACCTTTTCTTTCTTCGCCTCCTGAAGCTGCAGCCGGCGAAGGATCAGGGCATCGAGGATCTGCCGCTGGGTAATCTGCATCTGACGCGCGCGGGTGTCCTCGCTCAGCTCCTCGCGGATCCGCTGGATGAGGGGCTTCCCCTCCTTGTGGATCTCGCTGAGCGTAATCACCTCGTCGTTCACCACGGCCACCACCTTATCGATGAGGACGGCCTGCCCCGCCGCGGCCCCCTGTCCGCCAAGGAGGAGCGCAGGAATCAGTATGGTGTGGTATCGGCGCATCAGGTCTCTCCCGCAGTCTTTCCGCACGGCTCCCGCATCTGGTCCAGCAGGGCCTGGAGCCTGACAAGGCGCTCGAGCGCCGGAGCCCCCTCACACGAAAGCTCCAAGGCATCCTCCGGCACGTACCGGAGCGCACCCCCCATCGCCCGGAGCAGGGCGAGGACCCGCTCCGGGGGAACGGGAGTCGCGCCACCAAAGGCGATGCGCACGACCTCGCGACGGGCGTCGATCTCCCTGATGCGCAGTGACCGAGCCGCCGCCTTCAGCCTGACGATAGCCAACAGATGCTCCACCGGGGGTGGGAGCGGGCCAAACCGGTCCTGGAGCTCCCCCGCGAACTCCTCGCGCTCGGCGGAGGAGGTGACAATCGAGAGGCGCCGATACAGGGAAAGCCGGACCGCGGCATCCGCCACGTACGTCTCGGGGATGGACGCCGCGATGGGGAGCCGGAGGACCGGATCCACGATCTCCTCCTGCTCCGCCCCTTTGAGCTCCCGGACCGTCTCCTGGATCAGCTGACAGTAAAGGTCAAACCCCACCGCGTTGATCTGCCCGTGCTGCTCGGGCCCGAGGAGATTACCGGCCCCCCGGATCTCCAGGTCCCTCGCGGCGATCTTGAAGCCGGATCCGAGTTCGGTCAGCTCGGCAACGACCTGCAGCCGCTTCCGGGCGCTCTCGCTCAGGGCCTCCTCTCGCGGAATGAGGAGGTAGGCATGCGCGCGGAACCGGTCCCGACCGACCCGGCCGCGGAGTTGATAGAGCTGGGCCAGCCCAAAGCGATCTGCCCGATTGATGATGATGGTGTTGGCCGTCGGGATGTCGAGGCCCGACTCGATGATGGCCGTGGAACAGAGCAGTTGGTACCGCCTGGCGTAAAAGTCGCACATGACCCGCTCCAGCGCCTCCTCGGTCATCTGGCCATGGGCCACGGCAATCTTCACGTGGGGGAGAAGGCGCTTCAGCAGTCGCGCCACCCCGTGGATGCTCTCGACCCGGTTGTGGACGAAGAAGACCTGGCCACCTCGGCCGATCTCTTCCTCGACGGCCCGCCGGATCACCTCGGCATCGAAGCGCGTGACGGTGGTGCGAATGCTCAACCGATCCTCGGGCGGGGTCTCGATCGTAGAGATATCGCGGACCCCCAGCATCGCCATGTGGAGGGTCCGCGGGATCGGGGTGGCGGTGAGGGTGACCACATCGACCTCGGTGCGGAACTGCTTCAGCCGCTCCTTGGCGGCCACCCCAAAGCGCTGTTCTTCGTCTACGACGAGGAGCCCCAGGTCGTGGAACCGGACGTCCTTCTGCAAGAGTCGGTGGGTGCCGATGACCACATCGACGGTGCCGTCCCGCAGCCCGCGCAGGACCTTCTGTTGTTCCCCCCGTGTGCGGAACCGAGAGAGCATCTGCACCACGATCGGAAAGGGAGCAAAGCGATCCGAAAACGACTGGAAGTGCTGCAGCGCCAACACGGTCGTGGGGACGAGGACGGCGACCTGCTTGCCGTCCATCACCGCCTTGAACGCGGCCCGCATGGCCACCTCGGTCTTTCCGTATCCGACATCGCCGCAGATGAGGCGGTCCATGGGCTGCGGGCGCTCCATATCGGCCTTGACGGCCTGGATGGCCGTGACTTGATCCGGCGTCTCGTCAAAGGGAAAGGCCGCTTCGAACTCCCGTTGCCAGGGAGTATCGGGAGCAAAGGCATGACCTGCGGCCACCTGCCTGGCGGCGTAGAGCCGGAGCAGCTCCCCCGCCATCTCGCGAACGGAGGCCCGCACCCGCTCCTTTGCCCGCGCCCACGCCGTCGATCCCAAACGATCGAGGGCGGGGCCTGTGGCGGCCCCGTCGGCACCGATGTAGCGCTGAACAAGGTGCAGCTTGTCCACCGGAACGTATAGCTTATCGCCGCCCGCATATTCCAGGAGAAGGTAATCTCCCTCCACCTCGCCCGTGGTCAACCGCCTGAGCCCGTGAAACCGGCCCATGCCGTGATCCACGTGCACCACTACCTCGCCAGGTTTCACATCCTCGAATCCCGCGAAGGGTTGGGCCTCGCGGATCTTCGTCCGGCGTACCGGAATCGCCCGTCGGGGACCGAAGATCTCGGCCTCCGTGAGATACGTCTGCTTGAGCGGCGCGAAGTGAAAGCCGGCGGTGAGTCCGCCTTCCCGGATCTGGATCCGTCCGGCGACGGGCGGCTCCTCGCCGAGGCTCGCCCCAAGGTCGTGCTGGTAAAGGACCTCTGAGAGTCGCTCGGCCTGGGCCCGTCCTCTGGCGACGAGGGTGATGGCGCGTCCCTCCCGACGCCAGAGGCCGAGATCGCGGAGCAGGGGGCCGAACCGGCCCTGGTACGACGGGATCTGCGCGGTGTCAAAGACGAGCGGCGCACCCTCTTGCCCCGGGGCCGGTCCAAACGGATGCAGATCGATCCGGGGCCGGGACCCGAGCGCCGCGCGAATCTCAGACCACTCTACGTGGGTCGCCGCGAGCGACGGAAGCCCTTCCGACCCATGTCGCACGTACTCCTCTGTGAGCAGCCTGTCCATCTTCCCACCCGCAGCCGCGAGCTGATCCGGATCGTCCCAGACGACAATCGTCCCGTGGGCAAAATATTCCCATAGGGGGACCGTTCGCCGATAGAAGTAGGGGAGATACCGCTCAAGCCCCGGTCCGAGCCTGCCCCCCTCGACCGCGTCCCGCAGGAGCGGAGCGCCCCCCTTCTTCGTCCGCTCCCGAGCGAACTCTCGGACCTCCCGGCTCAAGAGAATCTCCGAAAGGGGAAGGACGGTTACCCCGTCAAGTCGTCGGGGGTCGGGGCGAGACCCCTCGGCACGCTCGGGGCGAGGCAGCGAGCGTTGCGTCCTGACATCAAAGGCCCGGATCGACTCGATCTCGTCTCCGAAGAACTCGATGCGAACCGGATGCGAAAGATGGGGAAGGCCAATGTCCAGAATCCCTCCCCGGCGGCTGTACTCGCCCGCCTCCTCAACCTGGGGGACCGACCGATAGCCGCCGATCTCAAGCACCTCGACCACCTGCTCGGGAGGGACGATCCGCTGGGGATAGAGGTGCAGGGTGGCCCCATCGAGCGTCTCGGGCGGAGGGAGGCGACGAAAGAGGGCATGGAGAGGGACAACGAGCGCCTTCAGCGCCTCGTCGCGCAGTTCGCGGAGACGCTGCATACGCTCTGCCCGGACTTCGAGGGGAGGCGAGACCGGTTGAAATGGGGAGACCTCGGGCGCCGGAAAGAGATGCACGCGGTCTCGATCGAGGAAGAAGCGAAGATCCGCCGTGAGCTCTTCAGCCTCCCCCAGCGTCGTCGTCACCACCACCAGTGGGCACCCGAGTGCTCGGGCCACCTCCGCCAACACCAGCGTGCGGGCACCCCCCCAGAGGCCGTGTAGGCTGAGCGTGCCGCCGTCTCCGATCAGATCCGGCAGCCCCTCGTGAAGACCAGGCACTTGGACATCAGCAACTCGTCCCGCGATCATCCCTTGCCTTCCCGGATGCGGCGGAGGAGCCGGCTGCTCGACGCGCCCTCCACATAGGGGAGGGTACAGACGCGTCCTCCCCGACCTTCGACAATCTGTCGGCCGGCCACCTGATCCACCGACCAATCCCCCCCCTTTACCAGCAGGTCCGGCTCGAGCGCACGAATCACCTTCTCGGGGTCGAGTTCTTCAAAAATCAGGACATAATCGACCGCGGCCAGGGCGGCGATCAGCTCGGACCGCTCCTCGTGAGACATCACGGGTCTGTCCGGACCCTTGAGCGCGCGAACCGAGGCGTCACTGTTGATCGCCACGACGAGCACATCCCCCAACCGTTTGGCCTGATCCAGGTACCGGACGTGACCGTGGTGCAGCAGGTCAAAGCACCCATTGGTAAAGACGACCCGCTTCCCGTGCCGCCGGAGGTCGCGCACGACGGCCACGACCTCATCGAGCGTCTTCAGCTTTCCCGCATAGGCCGCCGGCATCTCGCCCTCGGTCACTCTGCGCTCGCAGAATGCGACACACCCCGAAAGTTGCGCGCGCGTACATCGCCTGTAGCTAGTTTACCAGATCGCGGGAGGGATGAAGGTACCAAAAAACCCAGGGCGGGTCAATCTCGCGACCGCGTCACTTCGAAGCGGTGGACTTGCGGTCGGGGGCCAGCGCCGAAGGCAGCTCCAGCAGGCGACGGAAGATGCCGAAGAGCCCCCGTCCGAGGGACTCCTCAGGCACGGCAGCAACCCCGGGCTCATCGAGCGGTCCCTCGACCTTGATGGCGACCACCAGCACACTCCGCTCCTTCCCGAAGAGGAGAGGGCCGAGGACCGGGATTCTGCTCAGCTTCATGGCATTGATCACCCTATCCATCGTGCGGAGCGGCTGCACCGCGAGGAGCATATCGACTTCCTTGCGCCCCAGGTCGATGGTGCCGACGCCGCCAATCTTTATCGTGTCCGACACGAACGTGAGATTCCGGGTCTCCAAGACCCCCCGCTTTAGCTCGAAGCTCGCCCTAAGGGAATCGTAGGGGATTCCCCTCACGGGGTCCGGGGTCAGATTGAGGATCCGCAGGATGTTGGCCAGGACGGTGAAACCCAGGATCTTCCCATCCTTCACGGCCAGCTTGAGCTTCGCCGCCGGAGACTGCTTGAGCTCTTGCCAGCGGCTCCCCCCGGCCGTCACGGTTCCCCAAAGGCTTGTCTGCCCGCTGACACTCCGCTTGTCCTTCTCGCTTCGGAGAAATACCCGTTCTCCCCTGGCCTCATCGAGAAGGAGATCGAAGGCCCACCGCCACCCCTTCCCCTGCCCTCGCGATGCGATCCCCGAGACGCTGACCTTTCCCCCCGCCCAGCTCCCCTCGAGGGCCGGGATCTGAATCTTCTGGTCTTCGAAGCTCACCTGCCCCGCAATTCCCTGAAAGGGCTCTGGATGGTCGAGCAGACGAAAACCACCGCCTGCCATCTTGATCCACCCGGTATATCGGGGCGCTTTCCACAAGCCCGAGACCTTCAGATCGATCTCTCCGGTTCCCTTGCCGCCTCCGATGATCCCTGGGTAGTACAGGGCGAGGGCCAGGGGAATTTTGCCCTCCACGCCGACATCCACCGCTCCCCCAAATGCGATGTGGCCCCGCGCGTTCAGCCACCCCGTCTTCCCGGTCACGACGAGGGGGGAGATGCTCAAGGTCTTTTCGCGGAGGTCGATGCGGAGCGGCTCGGCCATCTGAAAGGTGTGGCCCCGGATCCGAAGGGAGGGCGCTTGAAGGTCGACGGCGAGCCTCGTAAGGCGTTCTCGCGCGAGATCCCCGCCCACTGCAACAGTACCCGACCCGGTGCCTGTCCCCTCCTGAAGGGGAGGAAAGCCGGTGAGCGCAAAGAGGGGTGCCAGCTCCGCGTCCGTCAAGTTGACTTGCGCCTCGTAGGGGTAGGGGGAGATCGCCTGCACTCTTCCCGAGATGGAGTAGCCCTGGTTTGGGAGGGCCAGATGAGCAATGATCTTCTGATCCTGCAAGATAAGGCCCCCCCGCCCGGCCCCGAGGGGAACCGTGCCGTACCGGAGGGCCGTGAGATGGTAGTCGCCCCGAATTGTTGGGTGGTCGATGTTCCCTTCCCCCTGCAGCTCGAGCTGCATCTTGCCGGTGAGATCCGTGCCCGCGAAGAGGCGAAATGCCTCCAGGGAAAGGCGCGGTGCGGCCAGGCGGAAGCTCATTCCAAGGTCCCCGAAGTGGAGAAGGCCGCTCCCATTCACGTGCTCGGCCCCGCGCAGGAGACGCACCTCCTCAAACTGGAGACGGCCCGGCTCAAGCTTCAGATTTGCCTCAGCTGTCTGCCAAGGCTCCCCCCAGAGGGTCGCATCTTTAATCAGAACGCGCCCCAGGCCCTCGAGCCGCGCAGGAACGCCCACGACGCTGGCGTCGAGACTCAGCTGGCCAGTCGCAGGGATCTCTCCCCGCACAAACAGGGATAAGAAATCCCGCAGGGCACCGCTCCAGTGTCCCTCCGCCTCGATCCGGAGATCCTGCCCGAGGTCGAGGGTCTTCTCTTCCTCCGGCAGCACCATGCGGAGCCGAATGATGCCGATACTTTTTCCCTGGGTCACGACGAGATGGGGCGCGAAGAGCGTCCGCTCCGCCACGGTGACCGCTCCCCG
>JAKEGQ010000021.1 GCA_022615475.1 Candidatus Methylomirabilota bacterium
ACCGCCAGGAGCGCACGGGGCCGGATCAGGGACCCCCCGTTGGCCACGGCGCTCATGGCGCTGATCATCTGAAGCGCCGTCGCAGAGATCTCGTGGCCGATGGAGAGGGCACCCAGAGAGAGCTGTGACCAGTCTCGTGGTCGGCGGATGAACCCGTGGCTCTCACCCGGAAGATCCACGCCGGTCGGGACACCGAAGCCGAAGCTCGTAATGTAGCTATAGAACCGCTGCTTCCCCACCTTCATCCCCACCTTGATGGCCCCCACGTTACTGGAGAAGGCCATGACGTCCCGGAAGGTCATCCACCCGTATTTCTCGTGGTCCCGGATCTTGACTCCCCCGATTTCGATGGCCCCCTCTTCGCCGTAAAAGAGATCGTCGGGGCGCACCAATCGCTCCTCGAGTGCCGCGGCGGCGAGGACGAGTTTGAAGGCCGATCCGGGCTCATAGGGATCGGTGAGGGCCCGATTTCGGCGGGAGGCGGGGGAGGTGCTCGCGTAGGCGCTGGGGTTATAGGCGGGGGTGTTGGCGAGGGCCAGAATCTCCCCCGTTCTGGGGTCCATCACAATGGCCGTCCCTGCCCTCGCCCCGTAGCGTCGCACCGCTGCGTCGATTTCCCGCTCTGCCACATGCTGGATGACCTCATCAATGGTCAGGACCAAATCGGCGCCGGGGTGAGTCTCCTTGGATTCCCGAAAGATGATCCTCCCCATGGCGTCCACCCGACTCACGAAGGACCGTGGTCCGCCGGTCAGCAGACGCTCGTATGCAAGCTCGAGCCCCTCCAGTCCTTTGTTATCAACCCCCGCGAATCCGATGAGGTGTGCCGCGAGATCCTTCTTAGGATAATACCGTTTCCCTTCAGGCACAAGGCCGACTCCCGGAAGGCTCAGCTTCGAAATGGCCTCCGCCTGTTCGGGATCCACCTGGCGTTGGATCCAGACGAAGGGTTGATCGCTGCGGAGTTTCGCCTGAATCTCGCGGGCGGGAAGCTTGAGGACCCGGGCCAGTCGAGTCGCGGTGGTGCTCGGGTCCTGCACCAGGCCCGGGTGGGCAAAGACCGACGCGGCATCCAGGGTGATCACCAACATCCGCCCGCGGCGATCATAGATCGTCCCGCGCTTGGCAGCCACGGGGATGCGGCGTTCGTACTGCCCTTCGGCTCGGGTACCGAGACGCTCGTGCCGGATGATCTGAATCACGTAGAGGCGAGTGCCGACGCCGCCCAACAGCGCGGCGAGGAGGAGGGCCAGGACGATGACCCTGGCCCGGGGAGGGGTCTCGAAGGACGCGGTCATCTACGGCTCCTCGAGCTGGATGATCTGCCCCGGACGGGGGTTGACCATGCCCAGCTCACGTCGAGCGAACTCTTCGACCCTCTTCAGGGAGCGGAGTCGGCTGAGCTCCATCCGGAGTGTCTTCCCCTCCTGAGTCAGGCTGGCCTGTGCGGCCCGGTGCCGCTCGATCTGGTAGCCGAGACGCACCACCTGGATGTGCTGCCACACATAGAAGAGGAGACCCAACAGCAGTACCCCACACACGATGAGCCTTTGCTTGAGCTCGGGTGACAGCCCCCCCTTCGCCCGCCGCACCCGGACTCCGAAGGGGAGCTCCTGCTGGAGCCATCCAGAGCGGACCTCAGGCGCCACGCTGCTCCTCCCGCCGCTCGGCGGCCCGCAGCTTGGCGCTCCGAGCCCGAGGGTTCCGCGCCATCTCCTCGACCGACGGCGTCACAGGACGCCGGGTGAGAATCTGGACACCGGCGACCGCCTCCGGCGCTGCCAGCCGACGAAACAGATGCTTGACCACCCGATCCTCCAAAGAGTGAAAAGCGATGACACAGATCCGTCCGTGAGCCTTGAGCAGTCCTATCGCGGCCTCGAGCGCCTCCCCCAGCCCCTCCAGTTCTTGATTGACGGCGATGCGGATCGCCTGAAAGGTGCGCGTCGCCGGATGGATCCTGCGGGGCCAGAGTCGTCGCGGGATGGCCCGACTGACGACCGTGGCGAGATCCTGCGTGGTCTCTAGGGATCCGCGGTGACGTGCGTTCACGATCCCCCGGGCGATCTGACGGGCCCACCGCTCCTCGCCGTACTCTCGAATGATCCGTGCGAGGCGCTCTTCCGGAAGGGCGTGAAGGATTTCCCGGGCGGTGGGCCCCCCACCGTGCCGGTCCATGCGCATGTCCAGAGGACCCTCCATGCCGAAGCTAAAACCCCGACCCGGATCGGCGAGCTGCGCCGACGAGACCCCGAGATCAAAAAGCATCCCGTCGAATCGCCCCAGGTGAAGGGGTGAGAGCAGCCGGGGCAGCTCCCGGAAATCCCCTTGGATCAATTGCACCCGGTCGCCGAAACGCTCCAGTGCACCCCTGGCAAGGGCAATTGCCTCGGGGTCCCGATCGACCCCCACCAACCGAGATGGCGGTCCAGCCGCATCCAGGATCGCTGCGGCGTGGCCTCCCCCCCCAACGGTACAGTCCAGGTACAGCCCGTCCGGTCTCGGTCCGAGGGCGGCCACCACCTCCTGGACCAGAACCGGGATGTGCCCAGTCGTCACCCCGCCATGGCGAGGCGCTTGAGCCGGCAGGCATGACGGGCCCCGCTCTCCTCCAGGTAGTGCTCAAAGAAGGGGTACACCCCGGCGGCCCGAAACGTCTCCTCGACCGCGGGAGAGAGCGCCAGGAGACTCACATCACCATCAAAGCGCCGGAGCCGGCACAGGGTGCTCGTCAAGACCTCGAGGCTCTTCTCGTTCACCGAGCGCAGGCGGCTACAATCCAGAATGACCTGCAGGTACCCCTCTGCTGCCACCTTGATGATGGCCTCGCGGAGCGCCATCATCCGGACCAGGTCGATGGACCCTGCCAGCCGCAGGATCGCGATCCGTTCCCCTCTCTGTTTCTCCACTATGACCATCTTCGCTCCATGGTGAATAGAAACGCACTTAATCTTGTGACAATGGTGAGCCCGTCGAACCACTGCTCCATGGTTAGATTCCTAACTGCGCCAGCTTAGCGGCGATATCCTCAAAGGTGACCGGCGAGGTCGTCAGGAACTGCTCCCAACGTTCCCGATCCCAGATCTCGATCCGATTCAGGGCCCCGACGATAATCACCTCCCGATTGAGCCCGGCCTTCTCCCGATGCTGGGGAGGGATCAGGATGCGCCCCTGCCCATCGACCGGACCCTCGGTCGCGCCCGAATAGAACAGGCGGAGGAAGGCGCGGATGTCCTTTTCAAAGTTGCTCTGATTCTGGATTCGTTCCTCGAAACGCGCCCAGACATCGAGCGGGTAGGCGGTGATACAAGCGTCAAAGTCGGTGAGGACAAGAATGTTCTGTCCTCGCTTCTTCAACGTCTGGCGGAATCTGGCCGGGATGCTGAGTCGACCTTTATCATCGATCGTGTGTGGGAATCGTCCGATGAATCTCATGATCGTCCCAAATATGCACCTTTTATACCATTCTTCCCCACATCATCCCACTTCGCGGCTGGAAAATATCGTTTCAGAATACTCTTGTCAAGAAAAATCAACAGGTTCCGATGATTTTATTTCCTCGCGGAGCGACCCCAGTATCTTGGGTTGGAGAGGGGTAGGGACGGGCAGATGTGGGGCGAGGGCGGCGGAATGCCCGAGGTCGGGGGGGGCGGAGTCAATGACCATCGATCAAGAGATTGTCGATGAGACGCGCCTTTGAAAAGCGGGCGGCGAGGAGCGCGACGGCTGGACCCTGCACCGTCTCCAGCGGCTCGAGGGAGCCGGGATCGCACAGGGCGACATAATCAATCGTGGCGGTAGTCCCCTCCTGGATCATCCGCCGCATCCCCTCCGACAGCCGTCGGGCATCCCGTTCACCGCGCCTGACCTGATCGGCGGCCCACCCGAGGGCCTGGTACAGCACCGGGGCCTGTCGCCGCTCACCCGGCGTGAGATTGACGTTGCGAGAGGACATGGCAAGTCCATCCGGCTCCCGGACGGTGGGCAGCACGACCACCTCAATATCCATATCGAGATCCCGGACCATGCGCGTGATGACGCATGCCTGCTGGTAATCCTTCTGGCCAAAGTAGGCGCGGTGTGGTTTCACGATATGGAAGAGCTTCGCCACGATCGTCGTGACTCCCCGGAAGTGCCCGGGGCGGTACGTGCCTTCCCATCGGCGCGTGAGTCCCTCGACCTCGATGAAGGTCGCGTACCTATCCGGATACATGCGCTTCTGCTCCGGGACGAAGACGAGATCGGCCCCCTCGGCGGCCGCCTTGGCGAGATCCCCTTCGAGATCGACCGGATAACTCTCCAGATCCTCCTGCCGGTCAAACTGGGTCGGGTTGACAAAGATGCTCACAGCCAGGATGGAGTTCTCGCGGCGGGCGGAGCGGAAGAGGGAGAGGTGGCCTTCGTGCAGGGAGCCCATGGTGGGGACGAAGCCGATTGCCCTCCCCTCCGCACGAAGCACGGTCATCCGCCTCTGCATCTGGTCTGTGTCGTAGAGAACCTCCATCGTCTCAGCCCCGCCCGAGCGTCTTGACCTGCCGACGCCGCCGGTCGAGCTGGTCTTGCCATCGCCGGACCTCCCCTTCATCGAGGCGAAAGGCATGCTCGGGACCGGGAAACTCGCCAGCCCTGACCTCCTGGCGGTATCGGGTGAAGGCCGTCGCGATTGTCTCCTTCAGGTTCGCGTAGCGCTTGACGAACTTGGGGGTGAAGTCGTCGAAGAGCCCGAGGAGGTCGTTCGTCACCAGCACCTGGCCATCGCAAGAGGATCCCGCCCCGATGCCGATGGTCGGGATCCGGAGCTCTTTGGTGATCACTTCCGCCACCTGCCAGGGGATGCCTTCGAGCACGAGTGCGAAGACCCCCGCCTCCTCGAGGAGCCGGGCGTCCTCCCGCAAACGCTCAGCCGCCGCCGCGGTCCGGCCCTGAACCTTGAAGCCTCCGAACTGATGGACCATCTGGGGGGTGAGCCCGAGGTGGCCCATCACGGGGATGCCGACAGATGTGAGACGCTGCGTGAGGTCAGCCACCTCGCGTCCCCCTTCCAGCTTGACCGCCTGGGCGCCGGCCTCCTTGAGAAATCGACCGGCGTTCCTTATCCCCTCTTCCACGCTGGCCTGAAATGAGCCGAACGGCATGTCGGCCACGAGGAGGGCCCGCTTCACGCCTCGACTCACCGCGCGAACGTGATGGAGCATCTCCTCCATCGTCACAGGCAGCGTGGTTTCATACCCGAGCCCCACCATGGCTAACGAGTCGCCCACCAGGATCACCTCGATCCCCGCCTCATCAAGGAGCCGGGCGATCGGGTAGTCGTAGGCGGTGAGCATGCTGATCCTTTCGCCACGATCCTTCATCTCCCGTAAGGTGACCGTCGTTACCCGCGCTGTCGCCACGATCGATCCCTCCTTTCAGATGACCGATGACCGTTCACCGACGACCGAACAATTTCGAAATTCGAATTTCGAAGTTCGAAATTTTGGGGATGCTGGACTATGAACCCTGAACTACGAACCAAAAAAGAAAACCTCCCGGACGTGCCGGGAGGCCTGGAGTCAGCTGTGCCGCGCTCGCGCCTTGAGGCCCTTTACCACTCCCGACGCTTTCCGTTCAGGGTGGCGTTTTCTGCCTTTCGAGCGGCTCTTCCCTGCCCGTCTCGGTCCGCCTAGGATCCAAGCGGGACGTAATACCGCATTCCCCGCTTCATGGACTGGATCTGTGTGATCAGGTCGTCAAGGTCCCCCTTTCGTTTCACAAAATCGATGTCCGTCGTGTTGACCACCAGCAGGGGGGTCTCCGTGTAATGGAAGAAGAAGTGGGTATACGCCTGAACCACATCCTCCAGGTACGCGCGGGGGATATCCCGCTCGTACGCCCGCCCCCTGACGGCGATCCTTTTATACAACACCTCCACGTCCGCCTGCAAGTAAATAACGAAGTCGGGCTTGGGGACGCGGGCCTCCAGGAGGGCATGCATCTTTTCGTAGAGGGCGAGCTCGTGATCATCCAGGGTGAGATAGGCGAAGATCCGGTCCCGCGCAAAGAGATAGTCACAAACCACCCGTTGCTTGAACAGATCGAACTGCAGGAGCTCCTGCTGTTGGCGGTAGCGGGTCAGCAGGAAGTAGAGCTGGGCCTGAAAGGCGTGCCGCCGCATATCCTGATAGAAATCTTTCAGGAAGGGGTTCTCCTCGGCCACCTCCAGAACTGCCCGCGCCTGCAACCGTTGCGCCAGCAGCTCGGCAAAGGCCGTCTTGCCCACCCCAATCGGCCCTTCGACGGCCAGGTAGTGCGCCTCGAAGCCGGCGGTCACGACACACTCCTCTTTCCGGCCCGGGCGGCAAACCACTCCCGCGCCACCACCCGAACCTCGGGAAGCTTCGGAAGATGCGCGAGGAGGTCACTCACCCTGGTCCCGGACCCTGGGTGCACCAGACCGGGGTCCAGCTCGGCCAGCGGCAGGAGGACAAAGCGGCGCAGGTGCATCCGGGGGTGCGGGACCTGAAGATGCGGCTCGGCGATGATGCGAGAGCCGTAGAGGAGAAGATCTAGGTCCACCATCCGCGCCTCTCCCCGCTCACGGAGGCGCGGCCGGCCACAGGCCTCCTCCACCTCCCCGAGGACCGTGAGCAACTCGTGGGGGCCGAGAGAGGTCTCGACCTCTGCCACGCTATTGAAGAACCAGCCCCCCACCGCCTCCACCGGCTCGGTCTCATACAGGGACGAGAGGCGGAGGAGCTGGATGCCGGGGCGGCACACGAGGAGCGAGAGGGCCTGTTCCAGCGCTCCCTGCCGATCCCCCACGTTTCCGCCGAGACCGAGATAGGCGCGGATCAACGCGTTTGCCTCCGTACGATTTCTACTCCCACTGATCCGACCCTCTCGGGAAGCGGGGGCGCAGGCTTCACCACCCGCACCCGAACCTCCCGGATCTCTCGTTGCTCCAAGAGATCCGACGCGATGGCCTCGGCCAGCGCCTCGAGGAGCCGGAAGCGCCGCGTCCGTCCGATCGCGGTGACCCGCTTGACCACATCGGCATAATCCACCGTCAGGGCCAGGTCATCCGCGGCACCAGCCGGGCGGAGATCGAGCGAGAGTTCCACGTCCACCAGGAAGTGTTGCCCCAGGATCTGCTCTTCCTCCCGGGCCCCATGGTGGCCGTAGAAGCTGATCCCGCCGATGAATATTTTGTCCGACGTCCGAGGTCCGACGTCCAATGTCATACCCTATCTGGTTCAGAGTTCATGGTTGATGGTTCATGGCAAAGCCACGTTCCTCACTTCTGAACTCTCAACCCTGAACTATGAACCATGATCCCGTTAAAGGCGTAGTTTGCCGATGCGTTCGACGGCCTCCCGGATCCGGTCAACCGGAACGGTGAGGGCGGCCCGGATAAACCCCTCGCCGTGGGGCCCGAAACCGACGCCCGGAGTCATCACGATCCCTGTCTCGCTCAAGAGCCGCTTGGCAAGGTCTGTGGAGTTATGGCCCGGAGGGACCGGGATCCAGACGTAGAAGGTGGCCCGCGGCCTGGGGACGTTCCATCCGAGACGGGTGAGCCCCTCGACGAGGATGTCCCGCCGCTCCTGATAGATCTTACACTGGGCCGCGACGCAGTCCTGCGGGCCCCTGAGCGCCTCGATCCCGGCGAGCTGGATCGCCTCGAAGACGCCGGAGTCCACATTGGTCTTGATCCGGCCGAGGCCGGCCAGGATGTCGGCATTCCCCACGGCAAACCCGATCCGCCAACCGGTCATGTTGTATGTCTTAGACAACGAGTGGTACTCGATCGCCACCTCTTTGGCCCCCTCGACGCTCAGGACAGAGGAGGGCCGGAAGCCGTCGAAAGCGATCTCGGAGTACGCGGCATCGTGGCAGAGGATGAGACGGTGCCTCCGGGCAAAGGCGACGGCGTGAGCCAGGAACGCCTCGGGGGCACCCGCCGCCGTCGGATTGTTGGGGTAATTGAGGAAGAGCATCTTCGCCTTGCGCAGCACGTCGAGCGGGATGCTCTCCAGATCTGGGAGGAAGCCGTTCGAAGGGTAGAGAGGGAGGGCATGGGGGGTTCCACCGGCAAAGGCCGTCGCCGCTTGATAGACCGGATAGCCGGGATCGGGGATGAGCACCGCATCGCCGGGCTCGATGAAGGCCAGCGGCATATGGGCGATCCCCTCCTTGCTGCCGATGAGCGTCAACACCTCCGTGGCGGGATCGAGTACTACCTTGAACCGGTCCCGGTACCATTCGGCCACGGCCTGGCGGAACTCCACCAGCCCCTCGTACGAGGGATAGCGATGATGCCGGGCGTCTGCGGCGGCCTCGGCCATCCGCTTGACGATGTGGCTGGGTGTCGGAAGGTCGGGGTCCCCGACCCCCAGGTCGATGATGTCCGTTCCCCGTTTGATCGCCTCTTGCTTGAGCCGATCGATCTCCGCGAAGAGATAGGGGGGGAGCTGCCTCAGTCTGGTGGCGTACGGAAACCGTCCCTTCATCGGGGCCTCCTAGGGCTGGCGTGTAACCGTATTCCGCAGCCGACCGATCCCTCCGATCTCGATCTCGATCGTGTCCCCCGGCTTCATCGGGCCGATGCCAGACGGGGTCCCCGTGGCGATAATGTCTCCGGGAAAGAGCGGCATGATCCTCGTGATAAAGCTCACCATGTATGGGACGTCAAAGATGAAGTTGGCGGTGCTGGAGCTCTGCTTGAGGTCCCCGTTCAAGTACGCGCGGACGGGGGCATTGTGTGGGTCCAGGGCCGTCTCCACCCAGGGGCCGACAGGGCCGAAGGTATCGAAGGACTTGCTCCGCGTCCATTGGCCGTCCTTGCGCTGTAGGTCCCGCGCGGTCACGTCATTGAAGCACGTGTACCCCAGGATGATCCTGGCGGCCTTTTTCGTGGAGACTTCCTTGGCGTACCGCCCGATGACAACGCCCAACTCGGCCCCATAGTCCAGGCGATTCGAGACCTTGGGGTAGAGGATCCTTCCTCCGTGCGGGAGGACCGTCGTGCCCGGCTTGATGAAGATCACCGGCTCGCCCGGAAGTTCAAAGCCGAGTTCCGCGGCGTGATCCCGGAAGTTGAGCCCGAC
>JAKEGQ010000173.1 GCA_022615475.1 Candidatus Methylomirabilota bacterium
GAGCGCCGGCCGGCGGCTTCTGCGCATGGACCGGCGCCTGGCTCGCCACCAGCATCAGCCCCAGCACCGCTGCTGCTTGCGTGCGCCAGCCGGTCACGTCCACACCTCAGACCGACACGAGGGCAAGAATGTGGTCATGCAGGGTCTCCATCAGGGCTTTCCATGCCCCCCGCTCGCCCAGGACCTCATCGATGACATGCTCGCGGGTCGGGAAGTAGATCAGGATGGCAATCACGCTGAAGGTGGCCTGGGGGACGTTCAGGGAGCGGAAGTCCCCTCGGTCCACGCCCTCCTGGAGGACGCCCGAAATTGCCTGGAAGTTCCGACGGAAGTACTTTTGCGCGAGGACCTGTACTTCCCGCTCCCGGCGCTCCACCGCGCGGTGCAAGAGCCTGAACTCGTCAGGTCTCTCCTCCACAAACCGGAGGACAGCCGCGATAATCTCAGCCATCCGATCGCGAGGCGCGCCTTCCCCGCCGGCGATCCGCTCCACCTCCTCGCAGAGGGGGGCGACGGCCTCCTCGAGCAGGCCCAAGAAGAGATCCCGCTTGTTCTTGAAGTAGTAGTACAGGACGGGCTTGGTGACGCGGGCCTCGGCCACGATCTGGCGGATCGATGTCGCGTCGAACCCCCGCCGGCCGAACTCCCGCCTGGCCACCTGCGCGATCCGGGCCTTGGTCGTCATTTACCTACCGTTCGGTAAGATTCGGCCCCAAAAAGAAACCCTCAGCCTCGAGGGTCTATCGAGAGTACCACAGGGGGAGGTCGCCGTCAACTGCCCCTACCGCGCCTTCTTCTTCACCACCCGCTTCTCACTGATCTCGACCTGGTCGCCGCATTCGGGGCAGGTGTAGTTCCCCTTCTTGCTCTTCGGCGGATCCACCCCTCGGCTCCTACAGGCGTGACACGTGTACGCAATGATCCGGTCTTTCTCCTCCGCCGCCTCTCCGGCACCCGTCGGTTTCATGCGTCCCCCCACTGCCGCCCGGTCCCCTGGACCGCATTCCGGATCAGCTCGACCCGCGCCTCGGTCCCCTGCCCCGGAAACTCGACGGCCACCACATCCACGCGACAGGGACCCCGGAAGCGGCGCTCTCTCATATACGCCTCGGCGACCCGCAGGATCTGCCGCTGCTTCCTCGCATGCACCGCCTCCGCGGGTGTCCCGAAACGAGTGGAGCGTCTCGTCTTCACCTCGACGAAGACGAGGATGTCCCCGTCCTCTACAATGAGATCAATTTCCCCTAACGGACAGTTGAAGTTTTCCTCCACGATGCGGAACCCGAGGCCCTTCAGGAACCGGCGGGCCACCGCCTCACCCTCGAGCCCGACCGCCCGCCGATCTAGCATGGCTGCCTCCCCGCCGCCACCAAGGGGAGCGGGATCTGCCGGACCGGCATGAAGGTCCGCCGATGGATGGGGCTCATCCCGTGCTCTGCGATCGCGCGAAGATGCCCCGCCGTGCCGTATCCCTTGTGCCGATCGAAGCCGTAGACCGGATACGTCCGGTGATAGTCCCTCATCATCCGGTCTCGGGTCACCTTGGCCACGATGGAGGCGGCACCGACAGACGGACACCGGAGATCCCCTCGGGGAACGGGAAAGACGGTCGGTGCAACTTGGGGAATGCTCAGCCCGTCGACGACGATCCCATCGGGGGCTACCCCGAGTTCCGCCACGGCCTGCTCCATAGCCAGGAGCGTCGCCTGGAGAATATTCCGCAGCTCAATGATGGGGACCTCCACGACCCCTACCGCCACCGCCAGGGCCTCGTCTACGATGCGCCGGTAGAGCCGTTCGCGCCTCTCTGCGCTGAGCCGCTTCGAGTCGGTCACGCCGGGAATCGGTCGGCCATCCCTCAGAATGACCGCCGCCGCCACCACCGGCCCGGCCAGCGCCCCTCGCCCCGCCTCATCCACGCCTGCGAGCTGGTGAAACCCCCTTCGGCGGATCCTCCCCTCGATTCCCCTCATCCCTCCCCGCCCTTCGACCCCCTAGGTGTCTGCTCTCGTCTCGCGAATGCGCGCCGCCTTCCCTCGCCGTCCTCGCAAATAATAGAGCTTCGCCCGGCGCACACGGCCAGTCCGCACGCGCTCGATCCGCTCGATCACGGGAGAGTGAAGGGGAAAGGTGCGTTCCACCCCGACTCCGTAGCTGACCTTCCGGACCGTAAACGTCGACCCGATGCCCGCCGCCCGTCGCCGAAGCACGATCCCCTCGAACGCCTGAAGCCGCTCCTTTTCTCCCTCCTTCACCTTGACGGAGACCCGAACAGTATCGCCGGGCCTGAACGGGGGGAGATCGGACCGCAAGGACGGGGCCTCAACCGATTTTATATGTCTATCGATGTTCATGACCTCTCCCTGTGTTGGACATTTCGCCTTCCTCCTT
Source organism: Candidatus Methylomirabilota bacterium (assembly GCA_022615475.1). Classification (GTDB taxonomy): domain Bacteria; phylum Methylomirabilota; class Methylomirabilia; order Methylomirabilales; family CSP1-5; genus CSP1-5. Next base: position 2,392 of record JAKEGQ010000173.1, read on the forward strand.
GGTCCGGATCTCAGACAGGAGTCCTTGATCCTCGACGGAAAGGATCGCCCGGTCCAAGAGATCCGGGCGACGCCGCAGTGTCCGGTGTAACGCCTCCTTCCGCCGCCAACGCCGAATCTGTTTATGATCCCCCGAGAGCAGCACTTCGGGAACCCGCAGCTCCCGATACACGGGAGGTCGGGTATATTGAGGATGGTCGAGCAGGCCGCCGGCAAAGGAATCCTGCCCAGCCGAGTCCTCATCCCCGAGCACCCCGGGGATCAGTCGGACGGTCGCATCGATCAGCACCAGGGCCGGCAGCTCGCCGCCGCTCACCACGTAGTCGCCGATGGAGACCTCGCGATCTGCCAAGGTCCGAACCCGTTCATCAAAACCCTCGTACCGCCCACAGAGGAAGATGAGGTGCCTCATTTCCGCCAGCCGGCAGGCCATGGCGTGATTGAATCGCTCCCCCTGAGGGGTGAGGAGGAGCACCTGGCTCTCATCCTGTCGCAGGGCATCCACGGCTTCAAAGAAAGGCTCCGGCTTGAGCACCATCCCCGCCCCGCCCCCGTACGGGACGTCATCCACCACCCGATGCCGGTCGTGGGTCCAATCCCTCAGGTCATGAACCCGAATCTCTACCAGATGCTTTTCCTGGGCCCGCCGTAGGATGCTCTGGTCGAGGGGGCCCGCAAACATCCCGGGAAAGATCGTTACGATATCATACCGTCTCAGCGTCCACCAACCCTTCTATCGGCCGAACGACCATCACGCGCCTCGGTAAATCAATTTGCAGGATGAACGCCCGGACGGCGGGCAGGAGCCACTCCCCGGTATCCCGCCGAACCACATACAGGTCGTGAGCAGCCGATGGCCAGATGTCCACGATCTCGCCGAGCCTCTCCCCCGCCTCCGTCTGGACCGTGAGGCCGAGGATGTCGTGATGATAATATGTCGCCTCCGGCAGCGCCGGGGCCGCCGTCCGCGGAATGCAGATCTCGAAGCCCCGCACCGCCTCGGCCGCCGTCCGACTGTCGATACCCTGGAAGGTGGCCGCCAGCAGATGCCTGAGAGGCCGGACCGCTGTCAGGCGCACCTCCGAACTACTCCGCGGTCCTCGGAGCACGACCAACTTCCCTGGGGAAAAGACCGCACGGGACTCGGCGTGGACCTGCACCCTCACCGCCCCACGAAGCCCCCAGGGTCCGAGTACCCGTCCCAGCACCAATAACTCTTGAGACGTCACAACCTACTCGACGATCTCAAGCACCGCCCGTCGCCGAGACTTGGCCGCCGTCGCGTGAAGCAGCGTGCGCATCGCCCTGGCGGTCCGTCCCTGCTTCCCGATCACCCGCCCCAAATCCGATTGGGCCACCTTGAGTCTGAGCATTGTGGTCTTCTCGTCCTCGACCGCCTCCACGACCACCGCATCGGGGTTGTCCACCAACGCCTTCGCGACATACTCCACCAGTTCCTTCAACACGTCCGCCTCCCCAGTGCCGTCGCGGCCCGTCCCAGGAAACCCTGAGAGAGGTGGCCCTTACCCCCCAACCTCCGATCAATGAGCCGCTCGACGTCAAGCGCTTTTCCGAGCTTTCCTGAGGCCGGCAAACCGCTCCAAAACCCCGGCGGTCGAAAGGAGCTCACGCACCGTCGCCGTCGGCCGCGCACCCTTCTGAAGCCAGGAGAGGGCCTTCTCCTCATCAAGGGTCAGTGCTGCGGACTTCTGGAGAGGATTGTAGACCCCGATGCTCTCGATGACGCGGCCATCTCGGGGGGTGCGAACGTCCGCCACCACAATCCGAAAGATGGGCCGCTTGTTGGTTCCGATCCGCTTCAACCTAAGCCGTACAGCCATCTGACCACCTCCCTTCCCAGCCTATGAATCCGACTTTACCCCAGGGGGAATATCCCCGGTCCTTTCCTTTTTTTGCCCGCCTGGAGCACCTGCCGCATGAGTCGCTGGGTCTGTTGAAACTGCCGCAAAAGCTGGTTCACCTCCGCCACCGATGTCCCGGACCCCTTGGCGATGCGCTGCCGCCGGCTCCCATTCAGGATCGCCGGGTTCCGCTGCTCCTCCCGGGTCATAGAATTCAGAATGGCCTCCATCCGGGTGAACGCCCTGCCGTCGACCTGCAGGTCGCCCATTCCCGCAGGGAGGCCCGGGAGCATCCCGATGATCTCCTCGATCGATCCCATCCCTCGCATCTGGACGAGCTGTTCGCGAAAGTCCTCGAGTGTATACGCATCCCGCTGGATCTTTCGCGCCAGCTCCTCAGCCCGTGCCCGATCCACCGCGGCCTCTGCCCGCTCCACCAGGGACAGGACATCGCCCATCCCGAGGATCCGCGAGGCCATCCGCTCTGGATGAAACGGCTCGAGCGCGTCCAGCTTCTCTCCAACGCCGATGAACTTGATGGGACATCCGGTCACGGCCCGAATTGAGAGGGCCGCCCCTCCCCGGGCATCCCCATCCAGCTTGGTCAGGATCAGACCGCTGAGGCCCACCGCACGATGAAAGGCGGTGGCGACGCCGAGCGCGTCCTGACCGGTCATGGCATCCAACACCAAGAGGGTCTCGCCCGGACGGACCGCCTCCGTGACGGCCCGGAGTTCTGCCATGAGGCCATCATCCACGTGCAGCCTCCCTTGGGTGTCCACGAGAACCGGGTCGAGGCCTCTGTCTCGGGCGTATCGGACCGCCTCGTGACAGAGGTCCGGGGGTGACGCGCGAGAATCGGTAAAGACCTCGACCCCGATCTTCCCCGCGATCACCTGAAGCTGCGACGCCGCTGCGGGGCGACGCGTATCCGCCGCGACGAGGAGAGGCGTCTGCCCCTGTCCCTTGAGGAGCGTGGCCAGCTTCCCCGCCGTGGTGGTCTTGCCGGACCCTTGAAGCCCGACAAGCAGTACCACCGACGGCGGGTGGGGCGCGGAGGCCATGCCGGTCCCCTTCCCGCCCAAGAGCAGCGTGAGCTCCTCAAAGACGATCTTAACGACCTGCTGCCCCGGGGTGAGCGACTGAAGGACGTCGCGGCCAACGGCCCGGTCCCGGACCCGATTCAGAAAATCCTTCACCACACC
>JAKEGQ010000174.1 GCA_022615475.1 Candidatus Methylomirabilota bacterium
CTCCTACGGGCGCTGACCGCGGCGCAGCCGAAGATCGCCGATTATCCTTTCACCACTCTCTCCCCCAATCTGGGGGTCCTCGATCTCTCCCTGAACGAGCGTATGACGGTGGCTGACATCCCGGGGCTCGTTGCTGGCGCCTCGGGAGGCGCGGGGCTTGGTCTCGACTTTCTCCGACACATCGAGCGGGTCCGCTTGATCGTGCACGTCCTCGATATCTCGGAGGGTCACGATCCCCTCAAGGCGTTCGACGCCGTGGAGGAGGAGCTTCGAGCGTACCGTCGCCCCCTCACCGAGCTCCCCCGACTGGTGGCGGCCAACAAGATCGATCTGCCCCATGAGAAGAATCTCGCGCGCTGCCGACACTATTTCGCCGGTCGGGGAATCTCCCTGTACCCCGTGTCGGCTCTCACGGGGGCAGGCATTCCCGCGCTGAAGGATGGACTCCAGCAGAGCCTCAGGCGAGCGCCAGGCCAGAGGGAGAGCGGTGGAGCGCAGAGAGCTCTGTAAGCAGGTGCGACGCTTGGTCGTCAAGGTGGGCTCAGGGGTCCTGTCCCGAGGGACCCTCTGCCTGCAGGTGGAGGCCATCCAGGGCCTCGCGAAGCAGGTTGCCTCCGCGACGGCCCAAGGGGTGCAGATCATCCTGGTCTCCTCGGGGGCGGTGATGGCCGGGCTCGAACGGCTTGAGCGGACGGAGAGACCGCGGAGTATCCCCCTGACGCAGGCGGCGGCCGCGGTCGGCCAGAGCGTGCTCATGGCGACCTACGAGGAGGCCTTTCGGCCCTTCGGAATCAAGGTGGCCCAGATCCTCCTCACCCAGGAAGATCTGCGAGACCGCGTCCGATATCTGAACGCCCGACACACCATCTTCACGCTCCTTGACCTTGGGGTGCTCCCCATCGTCAACGAAAATGACACCGTGGCGGTTGAAGAGATCAAGTTCGGGGACAACGACATCCTCTCGGCATTGGTCGCCTCGCTGGTGGGCGCGGATCTTCTCGTGATGCTGACGGACCAGGAAGGGTTGTATACCGCGGATCCCCGCTCTGACCCCGGGGCGCGGCTGATCCCGGTCCTCTCGAGTCCCTTTCCCCCGGACACGTTTTGGGCTGGACCGGCCCGAACAGCCGTCGGGATCGGGGGAATGGCGTCCAAAGTGGAGGCGGCCCGCGTGGCCACCGGTGCCCACATTCCGGCGCTCGTGGCAAATGGCATGACGGCGGATATCCTCGTCCGTCTCCTGGCCGGCGAGTCCCTCGGAACCCTCTTCCTCCCACAGGCGGCCAAGATGGGGAGCCGGAAGCGATGGCTGGCCTTCGCCACCCGGCCGAAGGGAGGGATCAGGGTGGACGCGGGGGCGAAAAGGGCTCTCGTGGAGCAGGGACGGAGCCTCCTCCCCTCCGGAGTCCAGAGGACGGTCAAGCTGTTTGCCGCCGGTGATGTGGTGTCGATCCTTGGGGCCGAAGGGGAAGAGTTCGCCCGGGGTCTCGTCAACTACAGCGCGGAAGAGGTGGAGCGGATCAAGGGACGGAAGAGTAGCGAGATCGAGCGGATCCTGGGGTACAAGCACTCTGACGAGGTTGTCCATCGGGACAACCTGGTGATCGTGGAGGGGCGGAGTTGAGGGAGGTGGAGGCGTTAGCCCGCCAGGCGCGTGAGGCGGCGCGGGCCATGGCGCTCGCCTCGACGGAGATCAAAAATCGCGCGCTCGGGGCGATGGCCCAGGGGCTGCTCGATCGCCAGGGAGAGATCCTCACGGCGAACGCGGCTGACCTGGCCGCCGCTGAGGGACGGGGGCACCCGCCCGCCTTTCTCGATCGGCTCAGACTGAACACCGACCGGATCCGGGCGATGGCGCGAGGGCTTCAAGAGGTGGCGGCCCTTCCCGATCCCGTGGGCGAGGTAACCAGCATGGAGCACCGCCCCAACGGCCTCTGGGTGGGTCGCATGCGCGTCCCCCTCGGCGTGATCGCCGTCATCTACGAGTCGCGGCCCAATGTGACCGCCGATGTGACCGGGCTGTGCCTCAAGGCCGGCAACGCGGTCCTCCTGCGCGGCGGCTCGGAGGCGATCCGGTCCAACACGGCCATCGCGGCGGTGCTGACGAGCTGTGCCGAGACCGCGGGCCTCCCGAAGGGGGCCGTCGGGATCGTGGCGACCACCGATCGGGCGGCGGTACACGCCCTCCTCAAGCTGGATCGACTCATCGATCTCGTGATCCCCCGGGGCGGTGAGGAACTGGTCCGGACGGTGAAGGAAGCCTCGACGATCCCCGTGATCGCCCACGAGAAGGGGCTCTGTCATATCTACGTGGACGCGGCAGCCGATCTTTCTATGGCCGAGAACGTGGTCCATAACGCCAAGGTGGAGCGGCCGGGGGTTTGTAACGCTGTCGAGACGCTGCTGGTGCACAGTGAGATGGCGCCTGTGTTCCTGCCTAAGGTGGCTCAGCGCCTTGCTGCGGCGGGGGTCGAGCTCAGAGGCTGCGCGAGAACGCGGGCGATCCTGCCCCATATTGGCGAGGCCACCGAGACCGATTGGGAGACAGAGTATCTCGACCTGATCCTGTCTATCAGGGTCGTGGACTCGTTTGAGGAGGCGGTGGCGCATATCGGCCGGTACGGTTCCGGCCTGGCGGAGGGGATCGTGACGAGCGACTCTGGTCTCGCGCAGCGCTTCCTGCGCGAGGTGGATGCCGGGGTGGTCTTCGTCAATGCCTCGACCCGGTTTGCCGACGGGGGGGAATTCGGGTTAGGGGCGGAGATCGGCATCAGCACGCAAAAGCTTCATGCGAGAGGACCGATGGGGGTCAAGGAGCTTACCTGTACGAAGTTCGTCGTGCGCGGCGAGGGCCAGGTCCGTGACTCCCGCCACAATGCGGGTTGAGGGTTCATAGTTCATGGTTCATGGCATGAGAATTCGGGAGGGCCGGCATGTGCCCTCCCTGTCGCTGAACTCTGAACCCTGAACCATGAACGGAGCGTGAGGGATGCGTATCGGCGTCATGGGTGGAACATTTGATCCGATCCACCTTGGTCATCTGCGGGCGGCCGAGGAGATCTACTGGGCCTTCGAACTCGATCACATCATCTTTATCCCGGCGGCCCGTCCTCCGCACAAGGCAGACCAGAACGTGGCGGCACCCATCCATCGCTACGAGATGGTCTCGTTGGCCACGGTCTTCACCCCGTACTTCAGCGTCTCCCCCATCGAAATCAACCGCCCTGGCCGATCCTACTCGGCGGACACGCTGCGAGAGCTGCTCAAGCTGTACGGTCCTGAGACCCGCCTGTGGTTCATCATGGGGGTGGATGCCTTTCTGGAGATGAGCACCTGGAAGGAGGCCGCACAGATCCCGCGCCTGGCCCAGGTCGTCGTGACCGCCCGACCCGGCTGGCGTCTCGACGAGGTAGAGACCGCCCTGACGCCTGAGCAGCGCCGACAGCTCGACCACCCCCAATTCAAGTACCTGAAGATCTCAGAGGTGACTCCGGACCTGAGTCGCCGCGGACCGGTCCCGGGGCAGGTTCTGCTCGTGGAGGTGGTGTCCCTGGATATCTCCTCTACCGAGATCCGACAACTCGTGGAGGAGGGGCGAAGCATCCGGTTCCTGGTTCCCGACACCGTGGCCGCCTACATGAGCAAGAACAGACTCTATCAGGGGCGGCGGGAGGCGGCCGGAGGGGGGGTCCAGGGGAGCCTGCTTGGAGGATGGGAAGAATAGACCCGGAGCGACTAGTCGATCTGGCAGCGCACGCAGCCTGGGAGGTCAAGGCGCACAATCCTGTTATCCTGGACCTCCGGGGGATCTCGAGCATGGCGGATCATTTTCTGATCTGCAGTGCCGATTCCGACCGGCATGTCCGTGCCATTGCCGATCACATCGGGGAGTGTCTCGAGAAGGCAGAGGTCCGTCAGCATCACCGGGAAGGGTATCCCGAGGCGCGATGGATTTTGCTTGACTACAATGACCTCATCATCCATATTTTCGACGCGGAAACACGGCGTTACTACAATCTGGAGTGGCTCTGGGGTGATGTGCCCCAGCGGGAGTACCGAGGCTAGATGAGGGCGTCCAA
>JAKEGQ010000175.1 GCA_022615475.1 Candidatus Methylomirabilota bacterium
ATCCGCGCCGGCCCTCGCGAGAGCCAGGGCGATGGTCTTCCCGATTCCACTCGCTCCACCCGTCACGATTCCGACCTTGCCATCTACCCTCATGGCTGAACCCTCTTCTCTCGCCCTCGGCCCACCCGCGATGTCACGTTGAGCGATGCGAGCTTCCGTTTGTCATCAACCGGCAATTACGACACTACCGTGGGACCCGCATCTTCTCCCCGCGAATGATGATACCCGAGGGATCGATTTCCTCCCTGAGCATGCGGATCTCGTCCGCCGTTGGCGGCTCAAGCTCCACAAGCTTCTCCGCTACGAGGGGCGTGAACCCCATGCCCTGGATTACCTGTTCAGGCTTTAGGCCCTTCAGGACCCCGACGAGCTTCATCTGCTTTGTCTCCTCGTCGAAGCCGAAGAGGGCCTTGGAGGTGACAACCCGGTAGGGGCCCGTTCCCCTCGGGAGTCCGGCTTTCTCCCTCGCGCCCGGACCGTCGAGATACCCCGGCGAGGTCAGAAAATCGACCTCCAGGACGAACCGCCGCGGCTCGTGTTTCAGGATGATGAGGGTCTTCCAGCAGAGGGACGCGACCTCATTCCCGCCACCGCTCCCCGGGAAACGGCGCTTCGGACGCGCGTAGTTTCCCCCCAAGAGGGTCGAGTTAATGTTGCCGTACTGGTCCACTTGGAGGGCGCCAATCATCCCGTAGTCGATGTGGCCGGTAACGGCGTAGGAAAAGGCCCAGTTCATATTGGTCCATTGTAAGGACCGGAACACGTTACTGGGGCCGCCCATCGTGCCTCGGACAAAGGGTGTCAGCGACTGAGGCCCCAGGGCGCCGAACTCGAAGATCTGAACGAGGTTCGGGGTGTAGAGCTTCTCGGCCAAGATGGCGACGACCTGCGGCATGCCCCAGCCGACGAAGACCGTTTTCTTGTCCTCCAAAATCCTCGCCGCCGAGCAGATCATAAATTCTGTGTCTGTAAACTCTGCCACCGTTCCCATCTTTGCACCCTCAATGGTACCCCTCCCTGATGGAGGCCTTCCGGATCAGCTCCTGAAGCTTCTCCCACCCTACCCTTTTCTCCAAGAATTCCATGTGGTCTTGGACTCCATAGATGTACTCTTGAAGGTAACCTTGCATCTCCTCGCCCGTCTGGATGGCGTTCAGCTTGTCGATGTGCTCCAGGTCCAGCTCGTAGCGGCCCGGCACCCCGCCCGGGTATGCCCCGAAGGGGAGGTGGACCACGGCACTCACGAGGAAGTACGGAATGGTCGTCTTGGCTGGTTCCTTGCGAAACTCGAGGGGATCGATAATCTCCTCGGCGGAGACAATCACCTTCTTCGCGGCCATCGCGGCCTCCAGGGCAAAGAGGTTGGTGCCGAATATGCGGGCATTGCCATATACATCGGCCTGATGCACATGAACCAGGAAGACATCGGGGTTCAATGCGGGGACCAAACAGACGGGTTCCCCGGTGAAGGGGTCGCTCACCACCTTCGCCCCGGAGTATTTCACCCCGTCGGTCCCCAAGAGGTTCCGCATCGGCATAAAGGGGATGCCCCTGGCCCCAGCCAACATCCGAGATGCCAACGCCCCGTTGGTCCATTCGAAGACCTTGACCTTCCCCTCGGCGACGGCCCGTCCGATGTAATTGCCGTAGCCCAGGAACCCAACATCGATCCGGCTACAGCACCCTGCAGCAACGAGGAGGGCTGTCTCGTGGAGGGTGAACTCGGCGCAGACCCACAGGCCGTATCTCCGCTGCCGGATGATTTCCCGGACCATGGCCTGGGGACCCCGAGTCAGGGAGGAGAAATCGTAGGCAATGTAGTCACCGTCGGCCACCAGGCGGGCGACCGCCTCGCGCTCCGTCATGAGCTTCTCGACGGCCTCCCGCTTCTTGTTCTCTCTCACCCACTCCCGGAAATCATCGGGATGGGTGAAGTGAATCTCGACCTGACCTTGAAGCATGACCTCCCTCATACCCTAATCCGCTCTTGGTTCAGGACGCAGGGCGGACTTCGCCTCCTCCCACCCATTGTCGCCCAGCCACCCCTTATGAGCGGGTATCACGAGGGCCGTCCCGTCAAGGACCAGCTCCCCGTTCTGGTTGGTGCAGGTCGTCCTCAACCTCGCCATGTCTTGGTTGCTCACCAGCTCGATCACCTCGACCCTCGCCGTGATGGTATCCCCCATCTTGACTGGTCGGAGGAACTGAAGCTGTTGGGAAAGGCATATCGTGCCAGGACCAGGGAGCTTCGTGTCGAGGACGGTGGAGATCAGGCCGGCCGTCAGCAGGCTGTGGGCAGCCTTCTCTCCAGGGTTGGTCCGCTCCGCAAAGGCTCCATCGGCGTGGACGAGGCCCCCAGTCAAGGCAGCAAAGGTATCGATATCCCACTCGTCAAAGGTCTTCGCCAGCTCCGCTGCCTTGCCTACCTGGAGTTCCTCAATGATCCTGGCGCTCATGTTCCTTCCTCTCGGCGATCGCTGACCAACGAAGCTTCCTTTTCGGATTGGGCGGCCTCCTGGGCAAGGATCGCCCGAGCATGCTCGTAGCCGTGGCGGATGTGTTGCCGGACCGTCCCCCTGGAAAAGTCGTAGTCCTTTGATTCAGACTCGAAGGCCTCCCCATGGTGGGCGAAGCGGATGATCTCCACCCGGCATGTCTGTTCGACGAGCCCTCGGTAGCGACCACTCTGCCTGATCTGCCCCGCCACCTTTGGATCGACGTGCTCCATCAGTTCCTGGACCAGGGCCAGTGTTTCGTCGCGCAGCTCGCAGTTCCTGAGATCGCACTCGGTCTTGTCTGCATAGAGGATATCTTTCTGCCGGCTCACTACTCCGAGAAGGTTCCTCGGCAACGGCTGGGCTTTGGGGAAGAGGTTCACGACGTAGATCCGCAACGGCACACCGGCCCGCCTCTCCATCACCGGCTGCAACGGGGTGTTGGTCACCAGGCCCCCATCCCAGTACGCTTTCCCATCGATGACGGTCCAGGGCAAGCCGGGTGGGAAGCTGCCGCTGGCCACGATATGCTCGACACCGATCCGTTGCTCGGCGCTATCGAAGACCTCCTGCCCGCCGGTCTCCACGTTGACCGCCGTCAGGATCAGCCGGGTTTCCCCGGAGGCAAGCCGCCCGAAGTCCACATACTTTTCGATCGTCTTCTTGAGGGGCGTCGGGTCGTACAAGCTCGTCCAGGTAAGCCAGGGAAAGGGGCGAAGAGCCTGCCAGCTCGGGGCGAGCCACCGAGGGATGAAGAACTTGGGGACGCCGAACAGCGCGATCTGCCATGCGGCCAAGAGTCGGCGGAGCGCCTCGGGGGAGACGGGGGGGTCGGGGACGGCGATCTCGCTCCAGAAGGCCTCGAGGGCCGGAGCTGCCCTCCCCCGAGGACTTCCCGCGATGATGGCGGCGTTTACCGCCCCGATGGAGACGCCGGCGATGAGGTCGGGAATGATCCCCCGCTCCTCCAGGGCCATATACACCCCGCACTGGAAGGCTCCTAAAGCCCCTCCGCCTTGAAGCACCAGGACTGTTTCCCGCTTCATTCCCTTGCTCCTATCCCGTCCCTCTGCTCCCCCGGTGCGCCAGAGGTCAAGGTGCCTGACGTGGCCATCGCCCCCGACACGAAGGAATGACGGGGTCAATCCGGAGACGTCTCCAGTTCCACAACATCGCTGACGCTGAAAAGGTTCCCCACCTCGAGACCAAGCCGCCGATACACCAGAGGTGGCACACCGATGTCAGCCACATAGAGTTCCCCAACGAACCTTTTTGCTGCCTTCGCCAGGAGACCAACCTTGGGCAGGCCTAAGGTAAGAGTAGTCGAGGCGCAGATGCAGGGCTCGTACGGCTCCCCGGTATCCCCGTCGAGGCCGGACGGCAGGTCCAGGGCGAGGATAGGCCTCCTCGAGGCATTGGCCTCCCGGATGAGGCTCGCCACCGGCTCTCTCGGAGTACCCTTCAGGCCATAGCCTACCAAGGCGTCAAGGATCAAATTCGTTTGTGCCCAGATGTGAGCTGACTGGACGTCCGGTTTCCAGACCGCCGAGGCGATACCCATCCGGTGAA